>NZ_JBISWL010000088.1:0-16388 GCF_044462265.1 Kocuria rhizosphaerae | reverse complement strand
GGGGGACCGGCCGCCGTCGTCGGCGCAGGGGCGGCCCGGCACCGCCCGGAGTTGCTAACCTTGGACACTGACCCGCCACACCGGGCCGGGCCGCCGCCCGCGGCACCCACCGCGGCGCACCGGCCGCCTCCCTCGACGAAAGCAGCTTTCGACCCGTGTTCAATTCACTGTCCGACCGGTTGACCGCCACCTTCAAGAACCTCAAGGGCAAGGGCCGCCTGACCGAGGCGGACGTCGACGCCACCGTGCGCGAGATCCGCCGGGCGCTGCTCGACGCCGACGTCGCCGTCCCGGTCGTCCGCGAGTTCACGGCCGCCGTCAAGGAGCGCGCCCTCGGCGCCGAGGTCTCCGAGGCGCTGAACCCCGGCCAGCAGGTCGTGAAGATCGTCAACGAGGAGCTGCAGAACATCCTGGGCGGGCAGACCCGCCGGATCCGGATGGCCAAGACCGGGCCGACGGTCATCATGCTCGCCGGCCTCCAGGGCGCCGGCAAGACCACGCTGGCCGGCAAGCTCGGCAAGTGGCTCAAGGACCAGGGCCACCGGCCCCTCCTCGTGGCCTCGGACCTCCAGCGGCCCAACGCCGTCAACCAGCTCCAGGTCGTGGGCCGGCGCGCGGGCGTGCCCGTGTACGCCCCGCACCCGGGCACCACCTCGGAGTTCGACGACCCCACGGGCGACCCCGTGCAGGTGGCCCGCGACGGCGTCGCCCACGCCCGGGCGCGCCTGCACGACGTCGTCGTCGTGGACACCGCCGGCCGGCTCGGCATCGACGAGGCCCTCATGGCGCAGGCCCGTGACATCCGCGACGCGGTCCGGCCCGACGAGGTGCTGTTCGTGATCGACGCGATGATCGGCCAGGACGCCGTCAACACCGCCCAGGCCTTCAACGAGGGCGTCGACTTCACCGGCGTGGTCCTCTCCAAGCTCGACGGGGACGCCCGCGGCGGGGCCGCGCTGTCCGTGGCCTCCGTGACCGGCAAGCCGATCATGTTCGCGTCCACGGGCGAGAACGTCGACGACTTCGAGCAATTCCACCCGGACCGCATGGCGTCCCGGATCCTGGACATGGGCGACGTCCTGACGCTGATCGAGCAGGCCGAGAAGCAGTGGGACCGCGCCGAGGCCGAGAAGATGGCCCAGAAGTTCACCGACCAGGAGGACTTCACCTTCGAGGACTTCCTCGCGCAGATGCAGCAGCTGCGCAAGATGGGCTCGATGAAGAAGATGCTCATGATGATGCCCGGCGCCGCCGGGATGCGGGAGCAGCTGGAGAACTTCGACGAGCGCGAGATCGACCGGGTCGAGGCGATCGTCCGCTCCATGACCCCGCACGAGCGGGTGGCCCCCAAGATCATCAACGGCTCCCGCCGCGCCCGCATCGCCAGAGGCTCCGGGGTGACCGTGTCCGAGGTCAACCAGCTCATGGAACGCTTCGCGCAGGCCCAGAAGATGATGAAGCGGCTGGCCCAGGGCAAGGGCGTGCCGGGCATGCCCGGCGGGATCCCGGGGATGCCCGGAGGAGGCGGGCCGGCCCGCAAGCCGGCCAAGGGCAAGGGCGCGGCCAAGAAGAAGGGCGGCTCCCGCTCCGGCAACCCGGCCAAGCGCGCCCAGGAGAACGCCGCGCTGGAGCAGCAGCGCAAGCAGAAGGCGCCCGCCGGGTCGGCCTTCGGCACCGGCGGGACCCAGCCGGACCCGGCCGACCTGAACCTGCCCAAGGGCTTCGAGAAGTTCCTCGGGCAGTGATCGGCCGATGAGCTCCTACCTCTCCGAGCCCGAGCTGAAGAAGTTCGTCGACTCGCTGCCCACCCGCCGCCTGGCCGCCGAGGCGCTCATCCGGGACCGGCGCGGCCGCGTGCTGGTCGTCGAGCCCAACTACAAGTCCGACTGGACCGTGCCCGGCGGCACGGTCGAGGCGGGGGAGGACCCCCGCACCGGGTGCTTCCGCGAGGTCGTCGAGGAGATCGGGCTGCACTTGCCCGCCGGGCGGCTGCTCGTCGTCGCCCACGGGGTCGCCATGGGGATCTGGGGCGACTCCGTGAGCTTCGTCTACGACGGCGGCGTCATCGACGCCGACACCCCCATCACCGTCCAGGAGGAGGAGCTGCTCGGCCACCGCTGGGTCGCCCCCGGGGAGCTGGAGCAGTACGTGCGGTCGGCCCTGGCCCACCGATTGCGGACCGGTCTGGCGGCCCTCGAGGACGGGACCACCGCCGAGCTCGTCGACGGGCCCCGCTGAGCCTCCAGGCACGGCGCGTTCCGGCGGCCTCGGGGGCCCCGCGCCGAGGGCCCCGGAGCCCGTCCGGGGACGTTTCCGGGCAGGGGAGGGGCGCGGCCGACCGCGTAGCATGGGAGCCATGACCTCACTCCCCGCCGACGACATCGCGTCCCCGACGTCCACGTGGGACCTGGTTCCCGCCACGGTGCTCAGCACCACGGAGACCGACGGTCCGGACCGGCCCGAGCCCCGGCCGGCGTGCGAGGACGTTCGCCCGGTCATCGCCGGGCACCGCCTCATCGGCGCCTGCGCCGACGGCCCCCGGGCCGCGCAGCTGATGTTCGTCTCCGACGCCGAGGGGCGGCTCGCCCGCGCCGCCGAGGACGGCTCCGTGGAGCCCGGCTGCACCCTCGAGGAACTGGCCGGCGACCTCGCCCGCAGCACGGGGCGGCAGCTGCACCCCGAGAACCCCGGCCTGCGCCGCGTGCTGCTCGTACGCCTGGACGCCCCCGAGCTCCCCCTGTTGGCCGCCCTGTCCGGGACCGGGTTCACCGCCGTCTCCCGGCACGGGTGGTCCGTGGTCGTCTTCGACGGCGAGCTCGACTACTGGGCCGTGCGCACCGGCCTCGACGAGACCGCCGTCGTCCTGTCCTCGGACGGGGCCACCCGCTCGTTCGAGGTCCTGCTGGCGGGGGAGGACCCCGCCGACGTGACGGAGCTCGACTCGGCCGACGCCGTCTGCGTCCTCGAGTGGGGCCCGCCGTGGCAGCCGGCCGGCGGGCTGCCCGCCGGGAGCGGGCGCACCCCCGCCGGGCAGTTCGAGCAGGACCTCGTCCGCCTCTGCGCCGGCGGGACCTCGGAGCTGCAGATCGAGTCGGTCGCCTCCGTCTTCGACCTCGACCCCGCCGAGACGAACCGGCTGCGCAACTACGTGGGCGGCGGATCGACCGACCTCGTCCTCGAGTCGGTGCTGCAGCTGGTCGGGCTGCCCGTGCTCGCCGCCAAGATCGCCGAGGGCCGCCGCGAGATGGCCGACCTCGAGGACGCCCGGCACTACGAGCCCACGGCGATGGGACCGGCCCTGCTGCGCGGGATGACCACCGAGCCCACCGGGGACGGGCTGATGGCGCGGTATCAGCGTGCCGTGCTGCGCCGCCCCGAGCTCCTGCTGGCGCTCGCCGGCACCGAGGCGGCCCTCGGTCTGGGACTCGCGGGCGCCGCCCGGCGGGGCGGGTCGGGCGCGCGCGTGCTCGGGACCCTGTCCGCGGCGCTGCTCGCCGACGCCGCGGCGGAGAGCGCCTACTGGGCCACCGTGCGCCGGGCTCGCCGCGGGTCGGCGCGGGCGGTCCCCGCGGGGCTGCTGCGCCGGTTCTTCGGCCTGCCCGAGGGCTGAGGCGGCGCTCGGGCCGGCACGGGCCGGGAACCGGCCGCGCGCGGCGGACGCCGGACTTGACCGCGTCTGGCATACTGGACGGGTACTCGATGCGTGCGGTCCCTCTCGCCGCACGTTTCTCGTGTCCACGGAGCACCTGCGACCGGCCCACCCCACAGGAGCGGAACCAGGCGCTCACCTCATCCAAGAACCAGGAGAGTCCACACCAGTGGCTGTTAAGATCCGACTCAAGCGCATGGGCAAGATGCGCGATCCCCGTTACCGCGTCGTCGTCGTCGACTCCCGCAAGAAGCGCGACGGCCGCGTCATCGAGGAGATCGGCAAGTACCACCCGACCGAGCACCCCTCCTACATCGAGGTCGTCTCGGACCGGGCCCAGTACTGGCTCGGCGTCGGTGCCCAGCCGTCCGAGGCCGTCGCCGCCATCCTCCGGGTGACCGGCGACTGGCAGCGCTTCACGGGCCAGGAGGGTGCCGAGGGCACCCTGCAGCAGCCCGAGGCGAAGTCCGAGTTCGTCGCGCCCGACAAGGGCTCGGTGATCGTCCCCGAGGCCATCACGCCCAAGGGCGAGAAGGCCGAGACCGAGGCCCCCGGCGCCCAGACCGACGACGCCCCCGCGGCTGACGCCGAGAAGGCCGAGTAGTCGTGCTCGCCGACGCGTTGGAGCACCTCGTCCGCGGGATCGTGGACAGCCCCGATGACGTCGACGTCCGCCTCAAGAGCGGGCGCCGGTCCGAGACCCTCGAGGTCCGCGTCCACCCGGACGACCTCGGCCGGGTCATCGGCCGGCAGGGCCGCACCGCCAAGGCCCTGCGCACCGTGATCGGCGCGCTCTCGGAGAACGGACCGGTGCGGATCGACGTCGTCGACACCGACCGCCGCCCCCGCTGAGTCGCCCTTCCGCGCCGTCCGCACGGTCCCCGCATCCCACCGGATGCGGGGACCGTGGGCTTTCCGGCCCCCGCCGTCCGCACCCCGTTCCGCGGCCTCCCGGCCGCCGCACCCCAGGAGCACCATGAAGGTCCAGGTCGCCCGCATCGGCAAGCCCCACGGCATCCGGGGGGAGGTCACGGTGCAGCTGTTCACCGACGTTCCCGAGGAGCGCTTCGCGCCCGGCACCCGCCTGATCGTCGAACCGCCCACCCCGCTGGCCCCCGAGGGCGAGCTCACGGTGCGGCGGGCGCGCTGGAACAAGTCCGTGCTCGTCGTCGCGCTCGAGGAGGTCCCCGACCGCAACGCGGCGGAGCGGCTGCGCGGGGCCCGCCTCCTCGCCGAGGCGCAGGACGAGGACGACGAGGGCGACGAGTGGTACGAGCACGAGCTCGTCGACCTCGAGGTGCGCACCGGACCGGCGGACGGCTCGGGTCCCCGCATCGGCGTCGTCACCGGCCTGCGCACCCAGCCGGTGCAGGACCTGCTGGAGGTCGAGCTCGACGACGGCCGGCGCGAGGCCCTGCTGCCCTTCGTCGAGGAGATCGTGCCGGTGGTGGACCCGGAGGGCGGCTTCGTGGTGGTCACGCCCCCGCCGGGGCTGCTCGAGCTCGGCCTCCCGGACGAGGTCCCCGCCGCCGGGACCCGGGGAGAGGGGATCCCGGGGGCCGGGCCGGAGGACGGGCGCTGATGCGCATCGACGTCGTCAGCATCTTCCCCGAGTACCTCGCCGCCCTGGACCTGTCCCTGATCGGCAAGGCCCGGCAGCAGGGGCTCCTGGAACTGACCGTGACCGACCTGCGGGAGTTCACCGGCGACCGGCACCGGACCGTCGACGACACCCCCTACGGCGGGGGAGCGGGGATGGTCATGAAGCCGGAGCCCTGGGCGCTCGCGCTCGCGGCCGCGCTGCGCGCCGGTCACGGCGGGGCCGACCCCGCGGCGCCCGCTCCCGTGGGGTCCGCTCCCGTGGGGACCGCCGGGGGCGGGCGGCCGGTGCTCGTCGTCCCCTCCCCGGCCGGGGAGGTCTTCACGCAGGCCACGGCGCGGGAGCTCGCCCTCCGGGAGCACCTCGTCTTCGCCTGCGGACGCTACGAGGGCATCGACGAGCGCGTGGTGGACTGGGCCGGGGAGCACTTCGAGGTCCGGCCGACGAGCCTCGGCGACTACGTCCTCAACGGCGGCGAGGTCGCCGTGCTGGCCATGGTCGAGGCGATCGGACGGCTCGTGCCCGGAGTGGTCGGCAATCCCGAGTCCCTCGTCGAGGAGTCCCACTCGGACGGACTGCTCGAGTACCCCGTCTACACCAAGCCCGCCGTGTGGCGGGAGCGCCCCGTCCCGGAGGTCCTGCTCTCCGGCCACCACGGCCGGATCTCCCGCTGGCGCCGGGACCGCCAGCTCCAGCGCACCGCGGCCCGCCGCCCGGACCTCGTGGCGGCGCTGGACCCGGCGGTACTGGACCGCTCGGACCGCGCCGTGCTCGCCGAGGAGGGCTGGGTGGTCGCCGGCGAGCACGTCGTGCGCGCGGACCCCTCCGGGCACGACGCCCCCGGGGCACCTGTGGCATAATGGGCAGCTGTGCGTCCGCTGGGCACGCCCCTGCCGCAGGGGGACGAGCGACCGACAGCGTACGCCCGGGGCCTCCGCACGAGGCTCCCGCACCCCACGTCTCGCGGACTCCGCACCCGGCCCGGACCCTGTCCGGGCCCCACCACGGAGCCGTACCGACCCACGTGAGCGACCTGCGGCGTTCACCAGGAGAACAGCCATGAACATCCTCGACCAGCTCGACGCGAAGTCGCTGCGCAGCGACGTCCCCGACTTCCGCCCGGGCGACACCCTCAACGTCCACGTGAACATCGTCGAGGGCAACCGCTCCCGCGTGCAGGTCTTCAAGGGCTTCGTCCTCGGCCGCCAGGGCGCCGGCGTGCACGAGACCTTCACGGTCCGCAAGGTCTCCTTCGGCGTGGGCGTGGAGCGCACCTTCCCGGTGCACTCCCCGGTCATCGACAAGATCGAGGTCGTCACCCGCGGTGACGTCCGCCGCGCGAAGCTGTACTACATGCGCGACCGCCACGGCAAGGCCGCCCGCATCCGCGAGAAGCGCGACAACACCACCGCGAAGCCCGGCAAGGCCGCGAAGCCCGGCAAGGCCGCGAAGCCCGGCAAGTAGGACGGCGCGCCCCGGTGACCACCGGAACCCGGGCGCGGGACCCGCTCACCACCGGGTCCCGCGCCGATCCGCGAGAACGCCGGCCCCGGTTCTGGGGCTGGCGTTCCGTCGTCCTCGCGCTGCTGGTGGCCGGGCTGCTGTCGGGGGTGCTCCGCGCCGCCGTCGTCGACGTGTACTGGATCGGCTCCGACTCGATGCGCCCGACGGTCGAGCCGGGGGACCGGGTGCTCGTGAGCAAGCTCGTGGAGCCCTCGGACCTGGAGCACGGGGACCTCGTGGTCTTCGACGGCCGGGGCAGCTTCGCCCCGCTGCACGACGACGCCCCGTGGCCGGAGCGGCTGCTGCGCACGGTGGGCGGGTGGGGCGGTCTCGCCGGCTCCGACTCCGTCTACCTCAAGCGTGTGGTCGGCCTTCCCGGGGACACCGTGCACTGCTGCGGCCCCTCCGGGCGGCTGGTGGTCGGCGGCGAGGAGATCGTCGAGGACTACGTCCTCCCGGGGGACCGGCCCAGCGAACTCGAGTTCACCGCGGTGGTCCCCGACGGCCGGCTCTGGCTCATGGGCGACCACCGCTCCGTGTCCGTGGACTCCCGCAGCCTGCTGGGCGCCCCCGGCGGCGGCATGGTGAGAGCGGATAAGGTCATCGGTGAACCCGTTGCTGTGCTGTGGCCCCTGGACCGGGCCGGGCAGCTCTGAGGCGATCCGCACGGATCCGGACCCGGGGGCCCGAGGGCGCCCGGCCAGGAAGGACGAGAGCAGTGGCCGACAGGACCCCGCCCGCGGGCGACGGCGTGCCCCGGGAGCACCGGGACGCGGACCCTTCCGGCCCGGCACCCGGGCCGGACGTCGCGCGCGGCCCGGCGCCGGCAGGGGACCCGCCGCGGCGGTCCCGCCGCGACGGTCGCCGGAGTGCCCGGCGCGGTGGCGAGAAACAGGCCGGAGGCGAGGGATCGGACACCCTGTGGGGGTCCGTCCGGGAGATCCTCCTCGTCCTCGTCTGGGCCGTGCTGATCGCCTTCGTGGTCAAGACCCTGCTCGTGCGGGGGTTCTACATCCCCTCCGGCTCCATGGAGAACACGCTCCAGCTCAACGACCGGATCTTCGTCAACGTGGTCGAGCCCACGTTCGGGCCGCTCGAGCGCGGGGACATCGTCGTCTTCGAGGACACGAAGGGGTGGCTGCCCGAACGGCCGGACACCCCCGCGGGACCCGGGGACGCTGTCTACAACGCGCTCGCGTTCGTCGGCGTGCTGCCCGACCGCACCGACCAGCACCTCATCAAGCGCGTCGTCGGCGTCGGCGGGGACCGCGTGGTGTGCTGCGACGACTCCGGCCGGATCACCGTCAACGGCGAGTCCCTCGAGGAGCGCGACGCCTACCTGTTCCCGGGCTCCGCGCCGTCCGAGATCTCCTTCGACGTGGTCGTCCCCGAGGACCACTACTTCGTGATGGGCGACCACCGCGACGCGTCCGCGGACTCCCGCGTGCACTTCCAGGAGCTCGTGGAGAACGGCGCCTTCATCAACCACGACGACGTCGTGGGAACCGCCTTCGTGATCGCCTGGCCGCTCGACCGGTTCCAGTGGCTCCAGAACCCGGACGAGGTCTTCGGCGACGTTCCGGACCGGGCCGCCGGTGGGTCCTGAGCCCCGGCGGCAGCGGCGCTCCCGGGCGCCGCGCGGCAGGGCGCCCGGGCTCGACGTCGAGCGTTCCCTCGAGCGGCCCGGCGCGAGCGTCGTGGCCGGGATGGACGAGGTGGGCCGGGGCGCCCTGGCCGGACCGGTCACCGCCGGACTGGTCGTCCCGCCCCCCGGCGCCGCACGGGGCCTTCCGGGCCTGCGGGACAGCAAGCTCCTGAGCCCCGCCCGGCGCGAGGCCCTCGTGCCGCGCATCCTCGCCTGGAGCGCCGCGAGCGGCGTGGGACACGCCTCTCCGGCGGAGGTCGACGCCCTCGGCCTGACGGCCGCCCTGCGGCTGGCCGGACGCCGGGCCCTGGCGTCGGCCTCGGCCGGCGGCCCCGCCCCCGACGTCGTGCTCCTCGACGGCGCGCACGACTGGCTCACGGACCCCGGCGTCGTCCCGCTGCTCGACGGCCCGGCCGCGGACGGAGACCCGGCCGGGCCCGTGCCGCAGGAGTGGACCGGGACGGTCGTGACCCGGGTGAGGGCCGACGTGACGTGCGCGTCCGTCGCGGCCGCGAGTGTGCTCGCCAAGGTGGAGCGGGACCGGATCATGACCGGGCTCGCGGGGGACTGGCCGCAGTACGGTTGGGACAGCAACAAGGGCTACGGCGCGATGGGGCACCGCCGGGCCCTCGCGCAGGACGGGCCCACGCCGCACCACCGGCTGAGCTGGCGGCTCGTCGAGCCGCCG
The DNA here is from genome assembly GCF_044462265.1 of Kocuria rhizosphaerae. Classification (NCBI taxonomy): domain Bacteria; kingdom Bacillati; phylum Actinomycetota; class Actinomycetes; order Micrococcales; family Micrococcaceae; genus Kocuria; species Kocuria rhizosphaerae. The sequence goes on along the minus strand of NZ_JBISWL010000088.1, from coordinate 7,303 downwards.
GCCCCGGCCCCACCGAGCACGAGCGGAGACGAGACGACATGAGCGCCGAAGAACTCGAGAACTTCGAGACGGACCTGGAGCTGCAACTGTACCGCGAGTACCGGGACGTCGCGGGGCTCTTCCAGTACGTGGTCGAGACGGACCGCCGCTTCTACCTGGCGAACTCGGTCCGGGTCGAGCCCGTCGAGACGAAGAACGGCCTGTACTTCGACGTCGAGCTCAAGGACGCCTGGGTGTGGGACGTCTACCGCTCCGCCCGGTTCGTGAAGCACGTGCACGTCATGAGCTTCCGGGACGTCAACGTGGAGGAGCTGGCCCACGCGGACCCCTTCTCCGTGACCGGGGCGGCCGGCAGCGCCGGGCCCACAGCCCCCTGACCCTCCCTGCACACCCCGTCGTCCAGGCCTCCCCGCCGCTGCGCGAGGGTCACGATGGAGCCGTCAGGACGGAGCGGTGACGGGCCGACGGTGAGCAGGGGGTCCGGTGCACGGGGGACTCGGGGCGCACGGGGAGGCCCTCGCCGCCGCCCACCTGCAGGCCCTCGGCTACCGCGTCCTGGAGCGCAACTGGCGCTCGCGCCCGGCGCGGGACGGTCTCCGCGGCGAGGCGGACCTGGTGACCGAGCACGAGGGGCATGTCGTCGTGGTCGAGGTGAAGACGAGGTCGAGCCTTCGTTACGGCCATCCTTTCGAGGCGATCACGGCGCAGAAGGTCCTGCGCCTGCACCGTCTGGCGGCCGCGTGGGCCCGGGCCCACGGGCGTGATCCCCGGCTGATCAGGGTCGACGCCGTGGCCATCACGATCGCGAACGACGGCAGCCCCTCGGTCGAGGTCCTGAGACAGGTCATCTGAGGGACGGCGCGCTCCCCGGCGGCGTGACACGGGTCCCCCGACGTGCCAATGTTGAGGTGTCGATGACCAGGGAGAACCACGGAGGTGTGCTGTGGTCGTTGCGGGACCGTCCACCGCTCCGCGACGTGCCGCGACACTCGCCGCCGCGGTCGCACTGGCCGCCACCGGGTGCAGCGCGCTCAGTGCGGCGGAGCCGGACGTGGTGGCCCAGGAGCCGGGCACCGTGACCAAGGCCCCGAGCGGGCTGACCCCCGGTCCCTACGCCCTCACCACGGAGGAGGGCGCCGTCATCAGCTTCGACCTCCCCACCATCCCGGCCCCCGACGACGAGGTGGAGTCGTTGCGGCGGGCCCTGGACGTCGAGGCGGTCACCTACGTCGAGCTGCACATCGACAACACGCGGGGCGCCCGCGCCGTGGAGATCGACGACCTCAAGGTGATCAGCCACGAGGGTGGCCAGTTCCCCTTCCAGCCCGCCGCCGAGGTGCTGGCCGACTGGGACCCGGACCGCTCCCTCGAGGGCGGCTACTGGGACGCCGACGGGACGCCCCTGGACCCGCAGGAGGGCGCCGCGCTCGACGCCCGCACGCACGCCCTCATCGCCCACTACACCGGTCCCGTCCCGGCGGGCGCCCAGGGTCACGAGCTCATGATCGGGGACTTCGAACACCTGCCGGCAACGTTCGACGACGTCGAGCTGTCCCCGTACCCGCACCGGCGGGCCCTGGTCCCGGAGCCCGTGGGCCACGGCCCGGACCGGCTCCAGTACCGGGCGCACCGGCCGCCTCCGGTGCCCCGCGACCGGGCCGAACGGGTCCAGGGTCCCGGACCGGTTCCGCAGCCCCCCGTGGCGCCCGCCGAACCGGTGGCACAGCCCGCCGCGGAGCCGCCGGCGCAGCCCGCCGCGGAGCCGCCGGCGCAGCCCGCTGCGGAACCGGCGGGTCAGCCCGCCGCCGTCCCGGACTGCACCGACCCCGCTTCCCCGGCCGGACCCGGGGAGCAGGCCGCCTGGAACGCGGCCTGCGTGCCGGTCGCGGTGGATCCGCCGACCGCCGGGCCGGCTCCTGCGCCGAGCACCGGGCCCACGTCCCAGCCCGCTCCGTCGCCCAGCCCGGCCGGAGGTGAGACGATCGGCACCGCCGGCGACCTGTCGGGGCGCCCGGAGGATCAGGACGGTGGCGGCCCGACCGCCGCGCCCTCCCCGCCGGCCGCCACGACCGAGCGCCGGCCCCGGCCCACGCGCTCGCCCACCGCGCCACCGGCCCGCGAGACAGTGCCCGAGCCGTCCGGTGAGGACCCGTCCGTCTCGGTGTCCGAGGCGTCCGACGCCGCCGGCGACGGCACGGCCGGCGCCGTTCCGCCGCCCCGGCAGGAGCCGTCCTCCCTCCCCAGCGCCGAGGCCGGGCACTGATCGTCGCCGCCGCTCCACAGCCGGGGGCCCGGGACCGACGCAGCCCCGCGGCGACGGGGAGCATGAGGGTCCAGGAGGTCCCTCATGCACAGTCCCCGCTCCGTCCCGCACGCTGATCCCCGCCACCGGGAACCCCGATCCCGGGGCGTCACCACATCCGGTCGTGCCACCGTGCCCCTCGGCACGACCGGGTCCGGGGGCGCTCCCGTGCTCCCGGGCGGAGCCCGCTGATGGGCTTCGCCCGCACGTGGGCGGTGGCCCTGATCGGGCTCGACGGCGCCATGGTCGAGGTGGAGGCCGACATCGGCCAGACCTTGCCGGCGTTCTCGATCGTCGGCCTGCCCGACGCGGCGCTCAACGAGGCCCGGGAGCGGCTGCGCGCGGCGGCACGCAACAGCGGCATGCCGCTGAGCCCCCGGAAGCTGACCGTGAACCTCACCCCGGCCACGCTGCCCAAGCGCGGCTCCCTGTTCGACCTGGCGATCCTCATGAGCGCCGTGCAGGCGGCCGGTGACGTCCCCGGCACCGGTCGCACGGTCTTCCTCGCGGAACTCGGACTCGACGGCGCGCTGCGGCCCGTGCGCGGGATCCTGCCCGCGGTCATGGCGGCGGTGCGGGCCGGGCACGAGCGCATCGTGGTCGCCGAGAGCAATGCGGCGGAGGCCGCCCTGGTGCCCGGAGCCCGCGTGAGCGGCTTCACGTGCCTCGCGGACGTGCTGGCGTCGGCCGGGGCCGACCCCTCCCGGCTGCGGCGCCCGGCGCCGGCCGGAGGTGCACCGCCCCGGAACGGGCCGCCGTCCGTGCCGCGGCCGGCCCCCGACCTCGCCGACGTCGCCGGGCAGGCCGACGGCCGGCTGGCGCTGGAGATCGCCGCCGCGGGCGGGCACCACCTCCTGATGGTCGGCCCGCCGGGGTCGGGCAAGACCATGCTGGCCGAGCGCCTGCCGGGGCTGCTCCCGGACCTCCCGGACGACGCCGCGATGGAGGTCACCGCCGTGCACTCCCTCGACGGCGCCGCCGGAGGCTGCGCCGAGCTGATCCGGAGACCACCCTTCGAGGCGCCCCACCACACGGCCTCCGCAGCGGCCCTGTTCGGCGGCGGGCCAGGGATCCCGCGACCCGGGGCCGCCTCCCGGGCCCACCGCGGGGTGCTCTTCCTCGACGAGGCGCCCGAGTTCGACCGCGGCGTGATCGACGCCCTCCGCCAGCCCCTCGAGAGCGGCCGCATCACGATCGACCGGGCGGTCGCCTCGGCGGTGTACCCCGCCCGGTTCCAGCTGGCGCTCGCGGCCAACCCCTGTCCCTGCGGTCGGGCCGGGGGGCGTGGGGACCGGTGCTCGTGCACGCCCAGGGGGCGACGCGCCTACTTCGGAAGGCTCAGCGGTCCGCTGCTCGACCGGGTGGACCTGCAGATCGCCGTGCCCAGCCTGTCCTACGGGGAGCTCGCGGTCGGCGCGGGGCGGGGCGAGGCGACGGCCGAGGTCGCGGCCCGTGTCGCCCGGGCGCGGGCCGCGCAGGCCGAGCGTCTGCGCGAGCTCGGAGTGCGCACCAACGCCGAGCTGGGTGTCGACCTCCTGCGCGGGGTCCTGCGCCCGCCGCCCCCTGTCACGGCGCCGCTGGAGCGGGCCATGGACCGCGGCGCACTCACCGCGAGGGGGCACCAGCGGGTGCTCCGGGTGGCCTGGACCCTCGCCGATCTCGACGGGCGCGACGTCCCCGCCGTCGAGGACGTCGACACGGCACTGTACTTCCGCTCCCTCGTGCCCGCCTGAGGCCGAGCAGTGCGTGCCGACCCGGTGCGCGACCGGCGCACGCTACCGTCCCGGAGAGGACCGATCATGAACCACGACCAGCCGAACACCCCGCGCCCCACCGAGGACCCCGCGCGCCTGGCCCGCGCCGGGCTCTGCCGGCTCGCCGAGCCCATGGACACGACCGCCATGCTGCTGCTCGCCGCGCTCGGACCGGTCGCGGCGTTCGAGATCGCCACGGCGTCCCGTCCCGCCGGCACCGCCGAGCACGCGGCCTTCGTGCGGGCCGCGGCGCAGAGCGGCGGCAGCCGGCGGCAGGCGGACCTCCGTGGGGGCCTGGAGCGCTGGTCCGCCCGGGCCCGGGACCTCGACCCGGCACGCGACCTGGAGACGGCGGCCCGGGCCGGGGCGTGGTGGGCCGTCCCGGAGGACCCGGACTGGCCCCCGGCGCTCGCGGACCTGGGACTGTTCCAGCCCGTGGGACTGTGGGGCCGCGGCGACCGGCGGCTCCTGCCGTTCCCGGCCGACCGCTCCGTCGCGCTCGTGGGGGCCCGGGACTGCTCGACGTACGGCCGCCAGGTCGCCATGGACCTCGCCGGGACCATCGCCGCCCGTGGCTGGACGGTCGTCTCCGGGGGCGCCGTCGGCATCGACGAGGCGGCGCACTCCGCGGCCCTGGCCACCGGCACGGGCGCTCCGTCCACGGTCGCGGTCATGGCCGGCGGCATCGACCGGCTCTACCCGTCGGCCCACCAGGACCTGTTCGCCGCAGTGCAGGCCCGGGGGCTGCTGCTGTCCGAGGCGGCTCCGGGCGCCATGCCCAGCCGCTACCGCTTCCTCCAGCGCAACCGGATCATCGCCGCCCTCGCGGCCGGCACGGTGGTCGTGGAGGCGCGCTGGCGCTCGGGATCGCAGAGCACGGCGCGCCACGCCGAGGGGCTCAGCCGGGCGGTGGGCGCGGTGCCCGGCAGCGTGCACTCGGGCACGTCCGCGGGGTGCCACCGGCTCCTGCGCGAGGGCACGGCCGTGCTGGTCACCGATGCCGAGGAGGTGCTCGAGCTGATCCAGCCCCTGGGCACGGCCTTCGCGTCGGAGCCGACGCTGCCGCGGGCCCCGGAGGACGGACTCGGCGAACCGGACCGCCGGCTCCTCGAGTCGCTGCCCCTCACGGTGCGCAGCCGTCCGGACCACCTTGCCCGGGTGGCGGGACTGGCCGTCCGGGACGTGCTCGGCGGCCTCCGCCGGCTGGAGGAGCGCGGTCTGGCCGACGCCACGCCGGAGGGCTGGCGCCGCCGGGACGCCGCACTCCGGAGCGCTGCTCCGGAGCTCCCGCTCTAGACTTCCCACATGACGACCGACGCCGCAGACCTGCCCGCGGCCGTGGTCCGGGCCCTCGAGCAGTACACCGCGCACCTGGTCCACGAACGCGCCCGCAGCCCCCGCACGGTGCACTCCTACGGCGCGGACCTGCGGGCACTGTTCGGGTGGTTGCACGTCCACCACGGGGTCGACGCACCGGCCGCGGTGGACCTCGACATGCTCCGGGGCTGGCTGGCGGAACGCCACGCCGCGGGCGCGGGCCGGAGCTCCATGGCCCGCTGGACGGCGTCCGTGCGCGGCTTCTTCGGCTGGGCCGAGGCCACGGGCCTCGTCGGCCAGGACCCCAGCATCCGGCTCGCGGCCCCCGGACGGCAGCGACACCTGCCCGAGGTCGTGGCCGCGGACGGGATGCGGGAGCTCCTCGACGACCTGGCGGCCCGCTCCGCCGCCGTCTCCGGGGACGCGCACCGGGACGCCCTCACCGCCAGGGACCGCGCGCTGCTGGAGCTGCTCTACGCCACGGGGGCGCGGGTGAGCGAGCTCACCGGCGCGGACGTCGACGACGTCGACCGGACCCGCCGGGTGCTCACCGTCCTCGGCAAGGGCGACCGGCAGCGCACCGTGCCCTTCGGAGGACCGGCCGACGAGGCGCTCCAGCTGTGGCTGGAGCGCCGTCCCGCGCTGTGCCCGCCGGCCGGTGGGCCGGCACTGTTCCTGGGCGCCCGGGGCGCGCGGATGGACGCCCGGCAGGTCAGGCGGGTCGTGGAGCGCGAGCTCGGGCACGTTCCCGACACGGCCGCGCGGAGCCCCCACGCGCTGCGGCACTCCGCGGCAACCCACCTCGTCGACGGGGGAGCCGACCTGCGCACGGTGCAGGAGCTCCTCGGCCACGCCTCCGTCGCCACGACCCAGATCTACACGCACGTGTCCGTCGACCGCCTCGGCGCCGTCTACCGGCAGGCCCACCCGCGCGCCTGAGCGCCCGCCCGTCCGGGACGCCGCCGGAGCTCGCGCCCGCCCGGCGCCCCCGGAGCACGCGCCCGACGGGTCAGCGCCCGCGCACCTGCCCCCGGGACGCGGTGGGTCCCCGTGGGGGCGTGCCCGACCCGGGCCGAGCACCGTCGGACGGGCCGGACGCGGTCTGCCGGGGGTGGGCGGGTTGACGCCCGGAAGACGTTTGCAGTTGAATGAGTTGCGGATTGTACTCAACGTCTCGGACAGGGTAAGGACCCCGGTCCCGGGACGGAGGGTGCGGCACCCGGAGCTGCCGGACGCCGTGCGGGCCTCGAATCCCCGCGGCCGGCCGGGAGCACGGACAACTGCATCGCCCGGTCGCACCGCCACCGGGCGGGTGGGACGGGCTCCGTGCAGGGCGTTGGGGAAGACGTACCTACACGACGGAGGAGCAGGTCATGTCTTCACCCACCACACGCGGAGTGCTCTACGTGCACTCCGCCCCGCGAGTCCTGTGCCCACACATCCAGTGGGCGCTGGAGTCCGTCGCGCGCCAGCGGACCGAGCTCGAGTGGACCCCCCAGAACGCCGAGCCCGGCGCCGTGCGCGCAGAGCTGGAGTGGTCGGGCCCGGCGGGCACCGGGGCCCTGCTCGCCTCCGCGCTGCGCACGATGGGGCGGCTGCGGTTCGAGGTGACCGAGAACCCCAGCCGCGGCCACGACGGGGCCCGCTGGTCCTTCACCCCGGACCTGGGCATCTTCCACGCCACCACGGACGCCGCCGGGAACATCATGGTCTCCGAGGACCGGATCCGCTACGCGTACGAGACGGCGGCCGGCAATCCGCTGCTGGTGATCAACGAACTCTCCATCGCCCTCGGCGAGGCCTGGGACGAGGAACTGGAACCCTTCCGGCACGCTGCCGAGGGCGCCCCCGTCCGCTGGCTGCACCGCGTGGGCTGACGGCACGCGCGGCCCACGCCTCCGGGGGCCGCGATCCCGGACACGGGCCCCGG
>NZ_JBISWL010000087.1:0-33686 GCF_044462265.1 Kocuria rhizosphaerae | reverse complement strand
CGCCCTCGAGACGATCGACATCACCGCGGGCAACGGCATGAGCATGCTGCGCGACGAGCCGCTCAGCGGACCCGTCGTCGACTGACCCCGGCCGCACCCCCGCCCGCCCCCGCACGACCGCCCCTCCACGTCCGCCCCCACCACCGACCCCTCGGCTGCGCCGACCGCCCGCACAGCCCCGCCCGGAACCCAGGAGCCCCCGCATGAGCCGCCCCGAGAACGTCCTGCGCGTCGCGACCGTCAACGTCAACGGCATCCGTGCCGCCTACAAGCGCGGCATGGCCGCCTGGCTCGCGGGCCGCGACGTCGACATCCTGTGCCTGCAGGAGGTCCGCGCCCCGGACGACGTCGTCCGGGGACTGCTCGACGAGGACGTCTGGGACGTCCACCACGCGGAGGCCGCCGACAAGGGCCGGGCCGGGGTGGCCGTGGCGACCCGCCGTGACGCCCGGGACGGGACCCTGCTGCCCGTCGGCCGGCGCGACTCCATCGGCCACGACCGGTTCACGACGTCGGGCCGGTGGGTCGAGACCGACCACGCCCTGGACGGCGGCGGAACGCTCACCGTGGTCTCGGCGTACGTGCACTCCGGGGAGGTCGGCACGCCCCGCCAGGACGACAAGTACCGGTTCCTGGACGTCATGACCGAGCGTCTGCCCGAGCTCGCCGCGACCCGCGAGCACGTGCTCGTGGCGGGCGACCTCAACGTCGGCCACACCGAGCTCGACATCAAGAACTGGAAGGGCAACGTCAAGAACGCCGGGTTCCTCCCGGAGGAGCGGGCCTACTTCGACCGCTTCTTCGGCGAGCTCGGCTACAAGGACGTCGCCCGCGAGCTCGCCGGGCCCGTGCCGGGGCCGTACACGTGGTGGTCCTACCGCGGGAAGGCCTTCGACACCGACGCCGGGTGGCGCATCGACTACCACATGGCCACGCCCGCCCTCGCGGCCCGCGCCGCGAGCGCCGTGGTGGACCGTGCCGCCGCCTACGACACCCGCTTCTCCGACCACGCCCCCGTGGTCGTCGACTACCGACTCTGACCCGAACCACCGACTCCGACCCGCACCCGCCCCGAGCCCGACGAAGGACCGCCCGTGACTGCCGACCCCGCCCCGTTCGACGTCCCCACGACATCCGGGAGACCCCGCGTCGTCTCCGGGGTGCAGCCCTCGGCGGACTCCCTGCACCTCGGCAACTACGTCGGCGCCGTGCGCAACTGGGTGGACCTGCAGGACGACAACGAGTGCGTGTTCTTCGTCGCGGACCTCCACGCGGTCACGGCGGAGCAGGATCCGGCCACCCTCGCCCGGCGGACCCGCGTCACGGCGGCCCAGTACATCGCCGCGGGCATCGACCCGGAGCGCTCGACCCTGCTCGTCCAGTCCCACGTCCCCGAGCACGCGCAGCTCGCCTGGGCCCTGAACTGCATCACCGGCTTCGGCGAGGCCTCCCGGATGACCCAGTTCAAGGACAAGTCGGCGCGCCAGGGCGCGGAGAACGCGACGGTGGGCCTCTTCGCCTACCCGGTGCTCATGGCCGCCGACATCCTCGTCTACCAGGCGCACCAGGTGCCCGTCGGCGAGGACCAGCGCCAGCACCTGGAGCTGACCCGCAACCTCGCCCAGCGGTTCAACACCCGCTTCGGCGACACCTTCGTGGTGCCCGAGCCCAAGATCCTCGCGGACTCCGCCAAGATCTACGACCTGCAGCACCCCACGGCGAAGATGTCGAAGTCCGCCGCCGCCGAGAACGGCCTCATCCGCCTGCTGGACCCGGCCAAGAAGAACGCCAAGAAGATCAAATCGGCGGTCACCGACGACGGCACGGAGATCCGTTTCGACCGCGAGGCCAAGCCGGGGGTCTCCAACCTGCTCACCATCTACTCCGCGCTCACGGGGCTGGGCGTCGACGACGTCGTCGGGCAGTTCGAGGGGAAGCTCTACGGCCACCTCAAGGTCGGGCTGGCCGAGGTCGTCACCTCGACCCTGGACCCGATCCGGGCCCGGGCCCAGGAGCTGCTCGACGACCCCGCGGAGCTGGACCGCCTGCTCGCGAGGGGCGCCGAGAAGGGGCGCGAGATCACCGTGCGCACGCTGGCCGAGGTCTACGACCGCATGGGCTTCCTGCCCCGCCCCGGAGGGCTGGGCTAGGCTGGGTCCCGTCCCAGGAGGAGCCGAGTTGACCCGTACGCACCAGTCCCCGACCATCCGCCCCGGCCAGGTCTACGCGGGCGTGGTCATCGAGCTGCCCGAGCCCGTCGGCCGGGAGCTCCAGGACTGGCGCGCGTCCTTCGGCGACCCCGCCTCCTACGCGGTGCCCGCCCACATCACGCTCATGATCGCTCCCCGCTGCGCGACCTGGGACGACGTCGTCCGCCGGGTCGAGTCGGTGGCCCGGGAGTGGGCACCGTTCCGGATCGGGATCAACGGCACCGGGACCTTCCGGCCGGTGAGCCCCGTGGTCTACCTGCGGGTCGACGAGGGCGCGGAGCAGTGCAGGGCCCTGCACGACGCCCTGCACGACGAGGAGCTCGTCTCGGCCTCACCCTTCGAGTTCCACCCCCACGTGACCATCGCCCAGGCGGTGGAGGAGCAGGACCTGGACCGCGCGCAGGAGATGCTGCGGACCTACCGTGCCGGCTTCCTCGTCGACCGGATCGGCCTCTACGAGCTGGACGGGAACGGCACCTGGACGATCCGCGACGAGATCCCCTTCGCCGGCGGACGGCGCGGGCACCCCTGAGCCGGCCCGGGCCATGAGCAGCCGCACCGGCCCCCGCGCCGGCCCCGCGCCGCAGATGCCGCCCCGGGCGGTCGACCGGCACGGGCTGCGCCAGGAGGCGCTGCGGCAGCGGGCGCTCCTGCGCGAGAAGCGTGCCGCCGGGGCTGGTGCCACGGGCCTGGCGGGCTCGGTGCTGACGGTCGCGCTGTCGGAGCTGTTCCGGCTCACGCCGGTGCGCGTGATCGCACACTACCTCTTCCACGGGGGCCCCCTGATGGCCGCGGGCCTGTCCTTCGTGCTGATCTTCGCGTCCACGGCGCTGCTGGTGGTGGGGTTCTCGGTGATCGGGATGTTCCTGGGCCACGACCCGGCGGTGCAGCAGACCGTGGTCCGCGCCGTGACGGCCCGGGTTCCCGGGCTGCTGAACACCGGCGACGGGGGCGTGGTGCCGCTCGAGCTCCTCGAGGACACGCGTCCGTTCACCCTGACCACGATCGTCGGCGCCGTCGTGGCAGTCTTCGCGGGGTGGCGGTGGGTCTCCGGGGTGCGCCTCGCGTTCCGCCGGCTGTTCGAGGTGCCCCCGTCGCAGGGCCTGCCCGTCCTGGCGGTCCCCCGGGACCTGCTGGGCCTGGTCACCCTGGGGGTGCTGCTGGCACTCTCGGCCGTGGCCAACGCCGCGGCCTCCGGTTTCCTCGGCTTCCTGCTCGACACGGCCGGGGACCTCGGCTGGGCGAGGGGACCCGAGTGGCTGCGCACCGGGCTCACCTGGGGGCTGAGCACGCTGCTGGTCGTGGTCCTCGACGCCCTGTTCGCGCTCGAGCTCGTGCGCGGAGTGGCCGGGCTACGGCTGATCCGGCGGGCCCTGCTCACCACGGTGCTCGTCGCCGCGGCCGGGAACTTCGCGCTGCGCTACGTCGGCGGCGCTGTCATCGCCGGGGCCACCTCGAACCCGTACCTGCTCTCGGCCGCCCTCGTCGTGGGCGTGCTTGTGTGGTTCTACCTGTTCAGCCAGATCCTGCTGTTCTCGGCCGCGCTCGGGGCCATCGTGCAGGCGGACCAGCAGGGCGGCCGTGTGCATCCACGCGGTGAGCCGGTCGTTCTCGCGGTCGTGCCGGTGGGGTCCCTCCCGCCGGACGGCGGGCGGATCGGCTCCCCGGCCCCCCAGCGCTGACCCCGGAGCCCGCCACCGGCCCGGATCCGGGTCAGGGCCTCCCGCCCGGGGCGCCGGGCCGCCGTCCGCACGGACGACGGCGGCCCGTCCCCCGTGGTGCGGGGAACGGGCCGCCGGCAGGCCGTGGGGCACGCTCACATGGAGCGGCTCAGCACGGCGTTCTTGACCTCGGCGATCGCCTTCGTGACCTGGATGCCGCGGGGACAGGCCTCGGTGCAGTTGAAGGTCGTGCGGCAGCGCCACACGCCCTCCTTGTCGTTGAGGATCTCCAGGCGCAGGTCCCCCGCGTCGTCGCGGGAGTCGAAGATGAACCGGTGCGCGTTGACGATCGCGGCGGGGCCGAAGTACTGACCGTCCGTCCAGAACACCGGGCACGACGACGTGCAGGCGGCGCAGAGGATGCACTTGGTGGTGTCGTCGAAGCGGGCCCGGTCCTCCTGGGACTGGTAGCGCTCCATCGTGGGCTCGTTGCCGCCGGCCACGAGGAAGGGCATGATCTCGCGGTAGGACTGGAAGAAGGGCTCCATGTCCACGATCAGGTCCTTCTCGCACGGCAGTCCCTTGATGGGCTCGACCGTGACGGGCTTCGAGAGGTCCAGGTCCTTGAGCAGCACCTTGCAGGCCAGCCGGTTCTGGCCGTTGATCCGCATGGCGTCGGAGCCGCACACGCCGTGGGCGCAGGAGCGGCGGAACGAGAGCGAGCCGTCGATCTCCCACTTGACCTTGTGCAGGGCGTCCAGCACGCGGTCGGTGCCGTACATGGTGAGCTTGAACTCGTCCCAGCGCACCTCGTCGGAGATCTCCGGGTTGTACCGGCGGATCTGCAGCGTGAGGTCGAACGTGGGGATCTCCTCGCGCCCGGACTCCTCCACGTCGGTCCGCGAGGCGGGTGCCGAGCCCTCGGCGTTCTCGGCGGCGGGGTCCACGGCGGCGCCGGCGTCGACCTGGTCCCGCTCGTCCACGGCCTGCGCGTCGGCGTCGGTCTTGTGCCCCGCGCGCTGGTCCTGGGCGTGCCCCGGGGCGGAACCGTGCTCGGGAGCCCGGTCCTGCGGGTCGTCGTTGCGGCCGTTCTCCGGCCGGTCGGGGGTGTGTGCGGTGGACATCAGTACTTACGCTCCATGGGCTCGTAGCGGGTGAAGATGACGGGCTTCGTCTCCTGCCGGATCCCCGCGGTGGGGGAGGAGGGGTCGAGGTAGACCATCGAGTGCTTCATGAAGTTGGCGTCGTCGCGCTCCGGGTAGTCCTCGCGGAAGTGCCCGCCGCGGGACTCGTTGCGGTGCAGCGCCGCGACGGTCATGACCTTGGCCAGCTGCAGGAGGAAGCCCAGCTCCACGGCCTCGAGCAGGTCCAGGTTGAAGCGCTTGCCCTTGTCCTGGATCGAGATGTTCGCGTACCGGGCCTCCAGGGCGGCGATGTCGTCCAGGGCCGCCTGCAGGGTCTCGGCGGTGCGGAACACCTGCACGTTGAGGTCCATGGTGTCCTGCAGGTCCTTGCGGATCGCGGCCACCTTCTCGGTGCCGGTGCCGTTGCGGGCGTTGCCCAGCAGCGCCTCCGTGGCGTCCAGGGCGGTGTCCGGCATCGGCACGAACTCCGCGCGCTGGGCGTACTCCGCGGCGTAGATGCCCGCGCGCTTGCCGAACACGTTGATGTCCAGCAGCGAGTTGGTGCCCAGGCGGTTGGACCCGTGCACCGACACGCACGCGACCTCGCCCGCGGCGTAGAGGCCGGGGACCACCGTCTCGTTGTCGGCCAGCACCTCGGCCTTGATGTTGGTCGGGATGCCGCCCATGACGTAGTGGCACGTCGGGAACACCGGCACCGGCTCGGTGTAGGGCTCCACGCCCAGGTAGGTGCGCGCGAACTCCGTGATGTCGGGGAGCTTGGCGTCGATGTGGGCCGGCTCCAGGTGCGTCAGGTCGAGCAGGACGTAGTCCTTGTTCGGTCCGGCGCCGCGGCCCTCGCGCACCTCGTTGGCCATCGAGCGGGCCACGATGTCGCGCGGGGCGAGGTCCTTGATGGTGGGGGCGTAGCGCTCCATGAACCGCTCGCCGTCCGCGTTGCGCAGGATGCCGCCCTCGCCGCGCGCCGCCTCGGAGACGAGGATGCCGAGCCCGGCCAGGCCCGTCGGGTGGAACTGGATGAACTCCATGTCCTCGAGGGGCAGCCCGTTGCGGAAGGCGATGGCCATGCCGTCGCCGGTCAGGGTGTGGGCGTTGGAGGTGGTCTTGAAGACCTTGCCCGCCCCGCCGGAGGCGAAGACCACGGACTTGGCCTGGAAGACGTGCAGCTCACCGCTGGCGAGGTCGTAGGAGACCACGCCGGCGACGCGGCGCACGCCGTCGACCTCGGTCATCGCCAGGTCGAGGACGTAGTACTCGTTGAAGAACTCCACGTTGTGCTTGATGCAGTTCTGGTAGAGCGTCTGCAGGATCATGTGGCCGGTGCGGTCCGCGGCGTAGCAGGCCCGGCGGACGGGCGCCTTGCCGTGGTCGCGGGTGTGCCCGCCGAAGCGGCGCTGGTCGATCTTGCCCTCGGGGGTGCGGTTGAAGGGCAGCCCCATCTTCTCGAGGTCCAGGACCGCGTCGATGGCCTCCTTGGCCATGACCTCCGCGGCGTCCTGGTCCACGAGGTAGTCGCCGCCCTTGACGGTGTCGAAGGTGTGCCACTCCCAGTTGTCCTCTTCGACGTTGGCGAGTGCCGCGCACATGCCGCCCTGCGCCGCACCGGTGTGGGAGCGGGTGGGGTACAGCTTGGTCAGTACGGCAGTGCGGGCGCGCTGACCGGCCTCGATGGCCGCGCGCATACCGGCACCACCGGCGCCGATGATGACCACGTCGTACTTGTGAACCTGCATACCGGTTGTTCTTTCTGTTGGGTGTTCAGTCTGGGGTGCTGGCCGCCCGGTCGTCCTCGGCCGGACGGCAGAGGCGGCCCGCCGCGCGGCGGGCCGCCTGCGGGGCGGGTCAGCCCGCGGTGCAGAAGTTCGCGAGCAGCTCGGGGCTCGCGCCGGCCGGGCAGGGCTCGAAGGTGAAGATCACCAGGGTGCCGAGCATGATCACGAAGGCCGCGGTGGTGAACAGGAACACCTTCAGCCAGAACCGGGTGCGGTCCCGCTCGGCGTAGTCGTCGATGATCACGCGCAGGCCGTTGGTGCCGTGCAGCATGGCCAGCCACAGCAGGACCATGTCGAAGACCTGCCAGAACGGGCTGGCCCACTTGCCGGCGACGAACGCGAAGTCCACGGCCTCCACGCCGCCCTCGGGGGAGACGAGGTTGACCCACAGGTGGACGAAGACGAGGACCAGCAGGACGACGCCGGACATGCGCATGAACAGCCACGCGTACATCTCGAAGTTGTTGCGCCGGGAGGCGGAGCGGTTGTACTTGACGCCGTTGACCTCGAGGTCCTTGCTCCGCGGGACCGAGATGCTTGCCTTGAGCGGAGTGCTCATTGATTAACCCCCGAAGATGTTGGAGAGGTGACGGACGAGGAACGGGATCATGACCACGAGCCACAGCACGAGGACGCCCCACAGCATCTGCTTCTGGTACCGGGTGCCGGACTTCCAGAAGTCGACCAGGATGATGCGCAGGCCGTTGAAGGCGTGGTAGACGATGGCGGCCACCAGGCCGGCCTCGCCGAGCCCCATGACGGGGTTCTTGTAGATCTCCATGACGTGGTTGTAGGCCTCCGGCGAGACCCGCACGAGGGCGGTGTCCAGCACGTGGACCAGAAGGAAGAAGAAGATGGCCACGCCGGTGATGCGGTGGGCGACCCACGACCACTGGCCGACAGGCTGGCCGCGGTACAAGGTGCCCTTGGATGTCTTCGCCACTGAAAAACCTCCCTGAGTCGCTCGCCGTCGTGCGCTCTGGTTATCCGGGAATTCGCACTGCGCACGACGTGAGCGGAGCCCTCCGGCTCTGTGTCGGATATTGCGCGAGTTCCGTTCCACGATACCAGGGCGGCGGCTCTTTACTGACAGCCTGTCCCGCGCCATGACGGTGCTGCCGGCCGCGTGGGCCTGGTCCCGTCGCGGCTCCGGGAGGCCGTAAAGTGGGAGCCGTGACCTCCCCGCTCCCGCACTTCCACCCCTTCGTCCCCGCCGGTGGGGTCGGCTCCCGGCTCTGGCCGCTGTCCCGGGCCGACGCCCCGAAGTTCCTGCTGGACCTGACCGGCTCGGGCTCGTCCCTGCTGCGCGCCACCTACGACCGGCTCGCCGGGCTCAGCGGAGGCAGCGTCATGGTGGTGACCGGCCGGGCGCACGCCGCCGCGGTGTGCCGCCAGCTGCCGGAGCTCGGCGAGGGGGACCTCGTGCTCGAGCCGTCCCCGAAGGACTCGGCGGCGGCCATCGGACTGGCCTGCATGCTGATCCAGCGCCGGGACCCGGAGGCGATCATCGGGTCCTTCGCCGCCGACCACGTCATCGAGCCCTCCGGGGCCTTCCAGGACGTCGTCCGCGAGGCGGTGGCCGCGGCGGCCACCGGGCGCATCGTGACGATCGGCATCCCGCCGAGCTCCCCGGCCACCGGCTTCGGCTACATCAGGGCGGGCGCGCCGCTGGGTCTCGAGGACGCCCCGCACGCCCTGCAGGTCGAGGAGTTCGTCGAGAAGCCGGACGAGCCGACGGCCCGCGAGTACGTCGAGAGCGGCAGCTACACGTGGAACGCCGGGATGTTCGTGGCCCCGGCGTCCGTGATGCTGCGCCACCTGGCGGCCAGCGAGCCCGAGCTGCACGCGGGGCTGACCGAGATCGCCGAGGCGTGGGGCACTCCCGCCCAGGACGAGGTCGTGGACCGGGTGTGGCCCGGCCTGCCCAAGATCGCGATCGACTACGCCGTGGCCGAGCCCGCGGCGGCCGCCGGGGACGTGGCCATGGTGCCCGCGACGTTCACGTGGGACGACGTGGGCGACTTCGCCGCCATCCGCCGCCTCAACCACGTGGACCCGGAGAGCGACCCGGACGTCACCGTCCTCGGCGACAATAGCCGGGTGCTCGCGGACAGCTCGAGCGGGGTCGTGGTCTCCCACACGGGCCGGCTGATCGCCCTGATCGGCGTCGAGGACATCGTCGTCGTCGACACGCCCGACGCCCTGCTCGTGACCACCCGGGAGCACGCGCAGCGGGTCAAGGACGCGGTCGCCTCGCTCAAGCAGAGCGGCAACACGGACGTCCTGTGAGCGCGCCCGGCCCCTCCCGACCCGGAGTACCCTGGGCAGATGCCTGACGTGTCATCGCCCGCCGAGTCCCTGGAGGCCGGTCTCCCGCCCGCCATCGGGCCGCTGCTCAAGCGGTTCCTGCCGGAGCTGATCGCGTTCCGGCGGGACCTGCACCGTCACCCGGAGCTCTCCTACCAGGAGTTCCGCACCACCGACCGGATCGTGGCGGCACTGGAGGGCATGGGGCTGAACCCCGTCCGGCTCTCCGACACCGGGTGCTACGTGGACATCGGGCACGGCCCGATCGGCGTGGGGCTGCGGGCGGACATCGACGCCCTGCCCATCCAGGAGGACACCGGCCTCGGGTTCTCCTCCGTCAACGACGGCGTGGCCCACTCCTGCGGGCACGACATCCACACGACCGTGATGGTCGGCGTGGCCAAGGTGCTCGCCGACCTCCACCGCACCGCCCACATCGCGGGCACGGTGCGGATCGTGTTCCAGCCCGCCGAGGAGCAGCTGCCGGGCGGCGCCCTCGGGGTGCTGCGCCAGGGCGTCCTCGACGGTGTGCCGCGGATGTTCGCCCTGCACTGCGAGCCGAAGGTCGACGTCGGCAAGGTGGGCACCCGGATCGGGGCGATCACCTCGGCCTCCGACACGGTGCGGATCGAGTTCACGGGCCGGGGCGGGCACACCTCCCGCCCGCACCTGACCGAGGACCTGGTCTACGCCATGTCGCAGATCGCCGTGAACGTCCCCGCGGTGCTGTCCCGGCGGATCGACGTGCGCTCCGGGGTGGCCGTGGTCTGGGGCCAGATGCACGCCGGGGTGGCGCCCAACGCGATCCCCTCCACGGGGTTCATGTCCGGGACCATGCGCTGCCTGGACGCCGACGCGTGGCACCGGGCCGGCAAGCTCCTCGACGAGGTCGTGCACCAGGTCGCGACCCCCTACGGCGTGGACGTCACCCTCGAGCACATCCGAGGGGTCCCGCCCGTGGTGAACGGGGAGACCGAGACGACGCTGATCGAGAACGCCGCCCGCGCCGAGCTCGGCGAGGACGCCGTGGTGCTGGTGCACCAGTCCATGGGCGGTGAGGACTTCGCGTGGTTCCTGCAGGAGGTTCCCGGCTCCATGATGCGGCTGGGCACGCGCACCCGCGGCGGGCACACCTACGACCTCCACCAGTCCGACTACGTGGCGGACGAGGCGGCCATCGGCTGCGGCGTCCAGGTCATGGCGAACACCGCGCTGCGGGCCGTGCGGCTGCACATCCGCGAGCTGCGCTCCGGCGCCACCACGGCGTGACCGGCGTGCTCCGCGCCGGCCGCACGCGGGCGGCGCTCCTGACGGCCTGCGCCGTGGTCCTGGCGGGCGGCGCGTGCGCCCGGACCGGCGCCGACGACGTGGAGCCGGTCTTCACCGGGTGCGCCGTCTCCGACACCGCCGGTTTCACGGACGGCTCGCCCGGCGGGGCCGTCTGGGACGGACTGCAGGCCGCGGCGGCCGGCACGGGCATCGAGCTCGAGCGCGTGGAGTCGAGCACCGAGGCCGATTTCGTCCCCGGCCTCGCGGCCATGGTCCAGGCCGGGTGCGACCTGACGGTCGCGGCCGGGCCCGGCCTGACCGCCGCGACCCGGCGGGCCGCCTCCGCCCACCCGGAGGCCCGCTTCGCCGTCGTCGGCGGCGCACCCCTCGACCTGCCCAACGTCACCTCCCTCGCGCACGGCTCCCGGGAGGCCGTCGCCGCCGACCGGATCGCCGCGTCGGTGCACGAGCTCGTCCGGGCGGCCGCCCGCGCCGGAGCGGGGCCGGCCGGGGCCGAGGAGACCCGCGGGTCCGTCGCCGACGCGCCGTCCCGTCCGACCGGGGCGGGGGGCGACCCGTGAGGGCCCCCGTGGACGGGGACGGGCCGGAGGGTGACCGCGTCGACGGGGACGGCGTCGACGGGGACGGCGTCGACTGGGACGGGCTGCGCGCGGCCGCCGTCGCCGCCCGGGAGCACGCCTACGCGCCGTACTCCGGCTTCCCCGTGGGGGCCGCCGCCCTGACCGAGGACGGCCGGGTGGTGACCGGGTGCAACGTGGAGAACGCCTCCTACGGGCTGACGCTGTGCGCGGAGTGCTCCCTGGTCTCGGCGCTGCACCTGTCCGGCGGCGGCCGTCTCGTCGCGTTCGTGTGCGTCGACGCGCGGGGCGGCGTCCTCATGCCCTGCGGGCGGTGCCGCCAGCTGCTGCACGAGCACCGCGCGCCCGGCCTGCGCCTGCTCACCGTCTCGGGGGTGCGCTCCATGGCCGAGGTCCTGCCGGACGCCTTCGGCCCCGAGGACCTCTGACCACGCCCGGCCGCACCGACCCCGGAAGGACCTCCCATGACCGAGCCGTTCGACGCCGTCGACGTCATCCGCACCAAGCGCGACGGCGCCGCGCTCTCCCCGGCCCAGATCTCCTGGGTCCTCGACGCCTACACCCGGGGAGCGGTCGCGGAGGAGCAGATGAGCGCCCTGGCCATGGCGATCTTCCTGCGGGGCATGGACCGGGAGGAGACCGCGGGCTGGACCCGCGCCATGATCGACTCCGGGGAACGGATGGACTTTTCCGGCCTCGTCCGCTCCGGCGCGCGCTCGGCGACCGCGGACAAGCACTCGACCGGAGGAGTGGGGGACAAGACCACCCTGCCGCTCGCACCGCTCGTGGCCCTCCACGGCGTGGCCGTCCCGCAGCTGTCCGGACGCGGCCTCGGCCACACGGGGGGAACCCTGGACAAGCTCGAGTCGATCCCCGGCTGGCGGGCCGAGCTGTCCACCGAGGAGATGATGGCCCAGCTGCGGGACGTCGGGGCGGTGATCTGCGCCGCCGGCGCCGGTCTGGCCCCCGCGGACAGGAGGCTGTACGCGCTGCGGGACGTCACGGGCACCGTCGAGTCGATCCCCCTCATCGCGTCCTCCATCATGTCCAAGAAGATCGCGGAGGGCACCCGGTCGCTGGTGCTCGACGTCAAGGTCGGGTCCGGGGCGTTCATGAAGGACCTGGCCTCCGCCCGCGAGCTCGCGCGCACCATGGTGGACCTGGGGACCGGCGCGGGCGTCAGGACCACCGCCCTGCTCACGGACATGTCCACGCCCCTGGGGCTGGCCGTCGGCAACGCGGTCGAGGTGCAGGAGTCCGTGGAGGTGCTCGCCGGCGGCGGCCCGGCCGACCTCGTGGAGCTCACCGTGGCGCTGGCTCAGGAGATGCTCGCCGCCTCCGGGATCCGGGATGCCGACCCGGCGCAGGACCTCCGGGACGGCCGGGCGATGGACGTCTGGCGGGCCATGGTCACCGCCCAGGGCGGGGACCCGGACGCCCCGCTGCCCCGCGCGCGGGAGTCCGAGACGGTCCTCGCCGAGGCCGACGGGGTCCTCACCGGGCTCGACGCCTACCGGGTGGGGCTCGCGTCCTGGCGCCTGGGCGCGGGCCGCGCCCGGCGCGGGGATCCCGTCCAGGCCGGTGCCGGAGTGCTGCTGCACGCCAAGCCCGGGGACGCCGTCCTCGCCGGCCGGCCGCTCCTGACCCTGCTCACGGACGAGCCCGCGCGCTTCGCCCGCGCCCGCGAGGCCCTCGAGGGCGCCGTGGTCATCGGCCCGGGCCCCGCGCCCGTCCACCCGGTGGTCCTGGAGACCGTGCGCTGACGGCCGGGGCGGGCCCCCCGGGCCCGCCTATACTGCGGAGAGAACCAGCGCGAAGCGAGAACCGTAGGGCGTGCACGCACGCCCGGAAGGGTGGGTCCAGTTGGGTCTGCGAGGCATTTTCCGGAAGAACACCGACGACGGGACGACGCACCGGGAGACCGCACGGCCGGACTCGCCGCCCGCCGCCGGGCCGGCAGGCGAGGGCGGGGCCCTCGGCGACCCGCAGGAGACGGACGAGCCGCGCGCGCTGCCGGCCGACGCGCCTCTGGCCGCGCTCGTGGACCGGCTGTCGTCCCGGGGCGCCGAGCGCGCCGTGCTCACCCTCGTCCAGCGGGGCAACACCATGACGCACCAGACGGAGCACTCGGTGGGCGACGGCGTCCCCTCGGTGGAGTCCGGCACCGTGGACCAGGACTCGCCGCTGTTCGACCCCGTGGCCGACCTCTACAGCGAGGCCATGTCCTCCCCGCGGGGCGCGTGGCAGACCGCGCGCGTCGAGGTGGGCCCCGAGCGGGACGGGGCGCGGCCGGTGGTGACGACCTTCGGCTTCCCCGACGGGAGCGAGAGCGTCGAGACCTGGCGGGCGGCCCGGTCCGGGCAGGCAGCCCCCGCGAGCGGCGCCGCGGCCGAGGGCGAGCAGCACGCGCCCGAGAACGCCGGGGACCTCCGGGCCGGGAGCGCCACCGCGGTGGGCGCCGACGGGGACCGGGAGGCCCTCGGGGCGCCGTCCTCGCCCGCCACGGGTGCCGTCCCCGTCGTCGCCGGGACCGAGGGCGCCGCCGGCGCCTCGGACGAGCGGGCCGAGCCCGACCGGGGCGTGGACGGTCGCGGCGACGTCGAGCGCGGCGAGGACGACCGCGGGGACGTCGACCGCGCGGACGTCGACGGCGCGGACGTCGACCGCGGTGCGGGGGGCCCGGCCGCGGAGGAGCCGTCCGCCCGGCGGGAGGCCACGGCGGAGGACGAGGCCCACGGCGTGCCCGACCACGTGGACCACGAGGAGTGGCACGAGGACACCGAGCCGCCCGCCCCCACGGGCGCCGCGGCGGCCGCCGCCGCCGCGGTGGCCGCCGGCACGACCACCGGCGACGAGCACGACGACTCCGCTCCGGAGACGGCCGTGTCCACCGACGTCTCACCCTCCTACAAGGCCCCCGAGGCCCCCTCCGCCCGGCCCTCCGGGGACCGTCTGGCACCGGGCAACCTGGTGCTCAAGGAGGCCGACGTGCTGCGCCGGCTCGCGGGCGCGCAGCGGAGGCTCTTCGGCCCGGACGGCTCCGCCATGGACGTCTCGACGGTCCTGGTCCGGGTCCGCACCCTGGGCACGTACTACGACGCCCTCACGCACGTGCGCAAGAACGGCTTCTGGGACCAGCGCCGCACCTTCGACCTGGTCCCGGAGGAGCTGCTGCACGTTCAGGAGCTCAAGGACCAGTCCTACGTCGAGGGAGCGGGCGCGCCGCTGGCCATGATGTTCCGCTTCCGTCCCGGGATCCCGCCGGAGGTGTCGTTCGACTACGCGGACGAGGAGGCGTTCGTGCGCTACGAGCAGCGCCTGCCCGGACAGAACTACCTCGAGGAGCTGCGCATGTACCCCCGCACCGGGGCGAACATCCCGCAGCACATGAACGAGGCCCTGCAGGACTGGAACTACTGAGGCCCGCCGAGACAGGAGCCGTCGACGCCGTGATGCTGACCTCCGCCGACCGGCAGCCCGCCCGCGTGCCGAACGGGATCCTGCGCGACCTGCCCAAGGTCTGCCTGCACGACCACCTCGACGGGGCCCTGCGCCCCGCCACGGTCGTCGACCTCGCGACCGCGGCCGGCCACCGCCTGCCGGTTGAGGACCCGGAGTCCCTGGGCCGGTGGATGCGCGAGAGCGCGGGCGCCGGCTCGCTGCTGCGCTACCTGGAGACCTTCGAGCACACCGTGGCGGTCATGCAGACGCCGGAGTCGCTCGTGCGCTGCGCCAGGGAGTACGTCGAGGACCTCGTGGCCGACGGCGTGGTGCACGCGGAGGTCCGCTGGGCGCCCGAGCAGCACACGGCCGGCGGGATGTCGATGGACGAGGCCGTCGAAGCCGTCCGGCTGGGGCTCTCCGAGGGTGTGCTCGCGGCGGAGGACGCCGGGCACATCGTCTCCGTCACGCAGATCCTGTGCGCGATGCGCCAGGCGGACCGCTCGCTCGAGATCGCCCGGCTGGTCGTGGACAACCGTGACCGCGGGGTGGTGGGCTTCGACCTGGCGGGGCCCGAGGACGGCTTCCCGCCGGCCCGCCACCGGGCCGCACTCGAGCTGCTCGCCGACGAGCTCGTGCCGGTGACCCTGCACGCGGGGGAGTCGGCGGGGATCGAGTCCATCCGCGACGCCCTCGCCACGGGCCGCGCCCTGCGGCTGGGCCACGGCGTGCGCATCGCGGAGGACATCGACATCGACTACGTCGAGGACGTCGCGGTCGTCGACCTCGGCCGCACCGCCGGGTGGGTCCGGGACCGGGGCATCGCCCTCGAGATCTGCCCCACGTCGAACCTGCAGACCGGGGCGGTCGCGGGATTCGGCTCCGAGCCCGCCCAGCACCCCGTCGACATGCTCTACCGGACCGGGTTCACCGTGACCGTCTCCCCGGACAACCGGCTGATGAGCGGGACCACGGTCACGGACGAGCTCGCGTTCCTCGTGAGGCACTTCGGCTACGGGATCGAGGACCTCGAGCGGCTGCAGCGCAACGCGGCGGCAGCGGCGTTCCTCCCGCTCGAGGACCGCAGCGCGCTGGAAGGCATGATCACCGAGGGATTCGAGGAGATGCACTGATGAGCCAGGGGCACGGCACCGACAACGTCCCGGAGACGCAGGGCGTCCCCGGGCGCACGGGACAGCGGTTCACGGAGCTCGTGGCCGTCATGGACCGGCTGCGCTCCCCGGGCGGGTGCGCCTGGGACGGCCGGCAGACCCACGAGTCGCTCGTGCGCTACCTGGTCGAGGAGGCCTACGAGGTGGTGGAGGCCGTCGAGGCCCAGGGCGGGCCGGAGGCCAACGCGGAGCTGCTCGTCGAGGAGCTCGGCGACGTCCTCCTGCAGGTCGTCTTCCACGCCCGCGTCGCCCAGGAGCGTCCCCGCGCGGAGGGAGGCTTCGACATCGACGACGTGCTCGAGGCGATCACCGCCAAGCTCGTCCGCCGGCACCCGCACGTTTTCGACGTCGGGGCCACCGGCGACGCGGCGGGCGAGCACACCCTCGAGCAGCTGCACTCCCGCTGGGAGGACCTCAAGAGCACGGAGAAGCCCGAGCGGACCGGTCCGTTCGACGGCGTCCCGCCGCACCTGCCGGCCCTGGCGCTGGCCGAGAAGACCCTGGCGCGCGCGCGGAAGCACGGTCTCGAGCCCGCAGAGCCCGCAGGGCCGGGTGCGTCTGCAGGGTCCGCGGCGTCCGCAGGGCCCGCGGGGTCCGCGGCACCGGCACCCGGCCCGCGCACTGAGGAGGAGCTCGGGGAGGCGCTGTTCGACCTCGTGCGCTCGGCCTCGGCCCGCGGGCTGGACGCCGAGCGGTCCCTGCGCGGGGCCGTCCGCGCGTTCGTCGCGGCTCGGGACGGCGCCTGATGCCCGCCGGGGCCCGGCGCGCCGCAGCGAGTCGCTAGGCTGGGAGCCGCTGGGCGCGCCCGGTCCCGGCGAGGGCGGGTCCCGGCCGGTGCCCGGTACCGCTGACCCGCCCGCCCCACCCCGCACGTCCGACCATCCACCGACAGCACCACGTCAGGAGCAACCCATGGCCATGATCACCGCAGTGCACGCCCGCCAGATCCTCGACTCGCGAGGAAACCCGACCGTCGAGGTCGAGGTCCTGCTCGAGGACGGCAGCTACGGCCGGGCCGCCGTGCCCTCCGGCGCCTCGACCGGCGCCTTCGAGGCCGTCGAGCGCCGCGACGGCGACAAGAACGTGTACCTCGGCAAGGGCGTCCTCGACGCCGTGAAGGCGGTCGACGAGGAGATCGGCGAGGCCGTGATCGGCCTCGACGCCACCGACCAGCGCCTGATCGACCAGACGATGCTCGAGCTCGACGGCACGGACAACAAGGGCAAGATCGGCGCCAACGCGATCCTGGGCGTGTCCCTCGCCGTGGCCCGTGCCGCCGCCAACGCCTCGGACCTGGAGCTCTACAAGTACCTCGGCGGCCCCAACGCGCACGTGCTCCCGGTGCCCATGATGAACATCCTCAACGGCGGCTCCCACGCCGACTCCAACGTGGACATCCAGGAGTTCATGATCGCCCCCATCGGCGCGGCGACGTTCTCCGAGGCGCTGCGCACGGGCGTGGAGGTCTACCACGCGCTCAAGGGCGTGCTCAAGGAGCGCGGCCTGGCCACCGGCCTGGGCGACGAGGGCGGGTTCGCCCCGAACCTGGAGTCCAACCGTGCCGCGCTCGACCTGATCTCCGAGGCCATCGAGAAGGCCGGCTACACGGTGGGCACCGACGTGGCACTCGCCCTCGACGTCGCCTCCTCCGAGTTCTTCGAGAACGGCGCCTACAGCTTCGAGGGCAAGAAGCTGAGCTCCGCCGAGATGACCTCCTACTACGAGGAGCTCGTGCGGGACTACCCCATCGTCTCCATCGAGGACCCGCTCGACGAGGACGACTGGGAGGGCTGGCAGACCCTCACCGCGTCCGTGGGCACCCAGGTCCAGATCGTCGGCGACGACCTGTTCGTGACGAACCCGGAGCGGCTGGCCCGCGGCATCGAGGAGGGCGCCGGCAACGCGCTGCTCGTGAAGGTGAACCAGATCGGCTCGCTCACCGAGACTTTCGACGCGATCTCCCTGGCCCAGCGCCACATGTTCCACTGCATGATCTCCCACCGCTCGGGCGAGACCGAGGACACGACGATCGCGGACATCGCCGTGGCCACGAACGCCGGGCAGATCAAGACCGGCGCGCCGGCCCGCTCCGAGCGCGTGGCCAAGTACAACCAGCTGCTGCGCATCGAGGAGGAGCTCGGCGACGCCGCGCGCTACGCCGGGGCCTCGGCGTTCCCGCGCTACAGCGCGAAGTGACCCCCGCCGGCTGAGCCGGTCCGCGGCGCGGGCGGTCGTCCCCGGACGGCCGCCCGTGCGGGCGGTTAGACTCGACCCCGTTCCCGTCCGACGCCCGTGAGGTCAGCATGCCCCCTTCCCGCCCCCGCACGACCCGCCTGCTCGGCGGTCGGGACGACGCCCGGGGTGGCCGGGAGCGGGAGCAGGAAGGCCCCGGCGGCTCGACGGCGGTGGGCGCCCCCACCCCCGCCCGGACCTTCAGCGGCCGCCTGCTCGTCCTGATGCTCGTGGTCGTGCTGATCGTGTTCCTGGCGGCCCCGACCACGAAGATCTACCTCGAGCAGCGCGCCGAGATCGCCGCCCTGGAGAGCGCCATCGCGGACATGGAGGAGCAGCAGTCGTCCCTCGAGGACCAGGTCGACCAGTGGTCGGACGAGACCTACGTGAAGCAGCAGGCCCGGGACCGGCTGCTCTACGTCATGCCGGGGGAGCGGTCCTACCTGGTGGTCGGCGCCGACGAGATGGCCGGTGAGATGGTGGACTCCTCGGCGGCGCAGATCGAGGCCGACAAGCCCGCCTGGGTGGACGCCCTGTGGCAGTCCGTGGTCGCCTCCGCCTACGAGGACACCGGCGCCGCCGACGTGGCCGCCCCGGAGGACACGGGCACGTCCGGCACGGGCGTCCCGGAGGGAACCGTCACCCCGGAGGGAACCGTCACCCCGGAGGACACCGTCACCCCGGAGGGAACCGTCACCCCGGAGGAGTCCGGCGCCCACGGCGACGCCGGTCCCGCCGCGCCGGGAACCGCCACGGATCCCGCCGCGCCCGGCACGGCCGACGTCGCCCCGGGCGGCGCGCCGCCCGCCGTCGGCGCGGACGAGCAGGCCGGGGACATCGCCCCGGCCGCCCCCATCGACGAGCCGCAGGACGCGGCGACCGACCGCCGCGGCACGGCCGCGGAGTGAGGAACGGCGTGAACGCCCAGCACGAACACGACACCGGAGAGCCCCGCGGGGCGGCACCCGCCCCGCGGGGACTCGGGGTGACCGCGGAGACGGTCGAGCCCACGGCCATGGACCTGCGGGTCCTCTCGCGACAGCTGGGGCGGCCTGTGCGCGACGTCGTCGAGATCCCCGCGCGCTGCACGTGCGGCAACCCCCTCGTGGCGGCCACCGCACCGCGGCTGGCGAACGGCACGCCCTTCCCGACCGTCTTCTACCTCGCCCACCCTGTCGTCACGGCCGCGGTGTCCCGGCTGGAGGCGGCCGGGCTGATGTACGCGATGAGCGACCGGATCGCCCAGGACGAGGAGCTCGCCGCCGCCCACCGCACCGCCCACGAGGACTACCTCGCCGAGCGGGCCCGGATCGGGGCCAAGGCCGGCACCGGGCCCGTCCCCGAGATCGAGGGGATCTCCGCGGGCGGCATGCCCGTGCGGGTGAAGTGCCTGCACGTGCTCGCCGGGCACGCGCTCGCCGCCGGCCCCGGGGTGAACCCGCTCGGCGACGAGACGCTCGAGGCCATCGCCGAGTGGTGGACGCCCACGGCCTGTCACTGCGACCCCGCCTGGCGCGAGGACTGACCCGCTCCGGAGGCCACCCGCCGACCCTGTCCATCCGGGCCCGCCACCCCGGCCCGCCACCCCCGACCCGCCACCCCGAGGACGACCCATGCGCACAGGCGCCATCGACTGCGGCACCAACTCCATCCGACTGCTCATCGCCGACACCCGGGAGGAGGACGGGCTCCCGGTGCTCGACGACGTCGTGCGCGAGATGCGCGTGGTGCGCCTCGGGCAGGGCGTCGACGCGACCGGGTGGCTGGCCGAGGCGGCCCTCGAGCGCACCTTCGCGGCCGCCGACGAGTACGCGCGACTGCTGGAGGAGCACGGGGCGCAGCGGCTGCGGTTCGTGGCCACCAGCGCCACCCGCGACGCCGGCAACCGTGACGTCTTCCTCGCCGGCATCCGTGAGCGCCTCGGCGTGACGCCGGAGGTGATCTCCGGCGACGAGGAGGCCGAACTGTCCTTCCTCGGTGCCTCGGCCGCGGTGCGGGGCGACGACCCCGCCCACCGGGTCCTCGTCGTCGACCTCGGCGGCGGCTCCACGGAGTTCGTGCTCGGCAACGCCGCGGGCGTGCGCGCGGAGCGCAGCGTCGACATCGGGTGCGTCCGGCTCACGGAGCGCCACCTCGGCTCGAACCCGCCGACGACGGCCCAGCAGGAAGCCGTGCTGCGGGACGTCGACCACGCCGTCGACGTCGTCGCGCAGACCGTCCCGCTGGCCGAGACCACGCACCTGGTGGGCGTCGCGGGCACGGTCACCACCGTCACGGCGCACGCTCTCGGGCTCCCGGCCTACGACCCCGAGGTCATCGACGGGACGGAGCTGCCCGCGGACCGGATCGTGCGTGCGTGCCGGGAGCTCACCGCCATGACCCGCGAGGAGCGCGCCCGGCTGCCGTACATGCACGCGGGCCGCGTGGACGTCATCGGCGGCGGCGCCCTGGTGTGGCGGCGCATTGTGGAGCGGATCGGCTCGGCCACCGCCGGACGCGTGGAGTCGGCGATCGCCAGCGAGCACGATATTTTGGACGGCATCGCCCTCTCCCAGCTCGGCTGACCCCCCAAGTCCCCGGAAGGTTCCATGCTCCACAGCTGCCCCCGACCCCAGCGCCGCCGCACCCTCTCGCGGTGGGGCGCCGCCTGCGCGGCCTCGGCCCTGGTCGGGGCCTCGGCGCTCGTCCTTCCCGGGACCGAGCCGGCCCACGCCCGCCCGGCGCGCCCCGCGCCGAGCATCCCGATCGAGAACCCCGTGACAGCCCCTCCGGGGGACGCCGCCACCCGCGCGCCCGACACCTCGCGCATCGCGGAGGACGGCATCCGACCGCTGCAGTACTGGCTGGACGAGTACGGCATCCGGGACGCGTGGAAGGAGTCGACGGGGAAGGGCGTGCGGATCGCCGTCATCGACACGGGCGTGGACGGCTCCCACCAGGACCTCCGGGGCGCCGTGGTCGGTGGCACCGACGTCTCCGGTGGCGGGGCCGCGAACGGGCAGGAGGGCCTCGGCGCGGAGCCCGAGCACGGCACGCTCGTGGCCTCCGTGGCCGCCGGCCGGGGCCACGTCCCGTCCGGCGGCAAGGACGACCCCGCCCCGGGCCGGCCCGCCGGCATCATCGGCGTGGCCCCGGACGCCGAGGTGCTGGCCGTCTCCACGTGGCTCGGGAACGAGACGGCGGAGACGCGCGACGTCGACCAGCAGATCCCGGACGCGGTCCGGTGGGCCGTGGACAACGGCGCCGACGTCATCAACATGTCGGTCGGCTCCAACTCCACGTCCTGGCCCGAGAGCTGGGACGCCGCCTTCCTCCACGCCGAGGCCAACGACGTGCTCGTCGTCGCCTCGGCGGGCAACCGCGGATCCGGGCTCGTGCAGGTGGGGGCCCCGGCCACCATCCCCGGGGTCCTCACGGTGGGCGGCGTGGGCCGCACCGGGGAGGCCAGCTGGGAGTCCTCCTCCCAGGGCATCTCCATCGCCGTGGCCGGCCCGTCGGAGGACATGGTGGGCGCCATCCCCGGCGACCGCTACGCCACGTGGGCCGGGACGTCCGCCGCGGCGCCGGTGGTGGCCGGGACGGCCGCCCTGATCAAGGCCAAGTGGCCGGACATGAGCTCCGCGCAGGTCGCCAACCGGATCGTCTCGACGGCCCGGGACACCGGTGCCCCCGGCAAGGACCCGCTCTACGGCTACGGTGTGCTCGACGTCGAGGCCGCGCTCACGGAGAACGTCCCCACGGTCGAGCGCAACCCGCTGGGCAGCATGCGGCAGTGGGTCCAGGTGCACCGGCGCACCGCCGCGTCCAGCCCCACGCCCACCCCCGTGGACAGCGCCGCCTCGACCACCGAGGAGGTCGACGCGGAGGTCGCCCCGCCCGAGCCCGTCCCGCCCATCGACGAGACCGGTCTGCTGCCCGTGGTCGTGCTCTCCGGCTTCGGGGTGCTCGTGCTCGGCCTCACCGCCGGGGCGGTCGTGCACATCCGTCAGCTCACCCGGCAGGGCACGGCAGGGGAGTCCTGAGGTGGCGCCGCGGGACGGCGCCCGCCGTCCCGCGGGAGCACGGAGCACGGCCGCTTTCTGAGTAGACTCGGGGGCATGTCTTTCACTCAATTGGCCAAGGACCGTCCTCGCCTGCTGATCGTCGGCGGAGGCTACGTCGGCTTCACCGTCGCGCAGGAACTGCAGAAGCGGATCAAGGACTCCGGCGGGGTCGTCACCGTGGTGGACCCCAACCCGTACATGATGTACCTCCCGTTCCTGCCCGAGGTGGCCGGCGGCAAGATCTCCGGGCGGAGCGCCGTCGTGCCCCACCGCCAGCACCTGCGCGACAGCGAGATCGTCACCGGGCACGTGCTCGGCGTCGACCACGCGAACCGCACGGCGACCGTCAAGGGCATCGACGAGGGCGAGACCTTCGAACTGGCCTACGACGAGATCGTGATCGCCGGCGGCTCGGTGACCCGGGCGTTCCCCATCGAGGGCCTCGCGGAGAACGGCATCGGCCTCAAGACCATCGAGGAGGCCATCGCCGTGCGCAACTGGGTCCTCGAACGGATCGAGGTCGCGTCGCTGACCGCGGACGAGGACGAGAGGCGCCGCGCCCTGACCTTCGTGGTGGTCGGAGGCGGCTTCGCCGGCGTGGAGACCATCGGTGAGATCGAGGACATGGCCCGCGCCGCGGTGGAGCGCAACGAGCGGCTCACGGTCTCCGACCTGCGCATCGTGCTCATCGAGGCCATGGGCCGGATCATGCCGGAGGTCTCCGAGGAGCGCGCGGAGAAGGTCGTGGCACACCTGCGCAGCCGCGGCATCGAGGTCCTGCTCAACACCTCCCTGGACTCCGCGGTGGACAAGAACCTCAAGCTCATCGACATGCAGGACAAGTCCCCGGCCGGCGAGTTCCCGACCGACACGCTCATCTGGACCGCCGGTGTGCAGGCCAACCCGCTCGTGAAGAGCACGGACTTCCCGCTCGACCAGCGGGGCCGCGTCCGCGCCGGGGCGGACCTGCGGATCACCGGCGACGACGGGCCCCTCGAGGGCGCGTGGGCCGCCGGGGACGTGGCCGCCGTCCCCGACCTCACCGGCGGGGGAGTGGGCGGCTTCTGCGTCCCCAACGCCCAGCACGCCGTGCGCCAGGCGAAGCTGATGGCCAAGAACATCCTCGCCGCCCGCAACGGCAAGCCGCTCGAGGACTACTACCACGAGAACCTCGGCGCGGTCGCCGGCCTCGGCCTCTACAAGGGCGTGGCCAGCATCAAGGGCCTGCCGGGCCTGCCCCCGCAGGGCCTGGAGTTCTCCGGCGTCCTCGCGTGGTCGATGCACCGCGTCTATCACGGCTACGCGATCCCCACCCTGGACCGCAAGGTTCGGGTGTTCACCGAGTGGGCGCTGAACTTCGCCTTCGGCGGCGACACGACCCCGCTGCGCCACGAACGGGATCCGCGCACGCGGTTCCAGGTCGCGGCCGGCAAGGCGCCCGCACCCCGCAAGGCCAATCTCTGACGGAGTCCGTGCGACGGCTCGACCCCGCCCGGGTGGCGTTCCGCGGCGGGGTCGAGCCGTCTCCGGCCCCCATAGCCCAATCGGCAGAGGCAGCGGACTTAAAATCCGCTCAGTCTGGGTTCGAGTCCCAGTGGGGGCACAGCTGATCCTCGGCGCTGCTCTTGGGCGGGGTGATCGCGGCACCCATCGCGGCCCGGCCCGACCAGGAGAGCCGCCCGTGCAGCGTTGGGTCGGTCGTCGACATCGTGCACGAGCCCGTCCCGAAGGCGGTGAGACGGCGCGCCTACCGATGCACCACCGTCCACGGCGAGGAACCACGGCGGGCCCCCGACCCGATCACCAGGACGTCCGAGACGGCCGAACCGGGCCATCCTCCCCGGGCGCGCCGCGGCAGAGGACAACATCCACTGCCGGCGGATCTACGTGAAGCCCAGCACGGGCCGCACCGGCACGTGTCGGGACAGCGCCGCCGCCGAGTCGATCGTCGCCACCGTGACGAACGAGATGTCCCTCCGGCAAGACTGCACCACCCGTGCCCGCACCCGGTTCGCCGTCGCGGAGCACATCGAGGTGGTCCACGACGGCAAACGGCTGAACAGCTCACCCATCCCGGGTTGTCAGCGGGTGGCCCGTGGGCCTATTTTTGATGACATAGCCACACCGGTGCCTGTGGTTCTCATTCCTCTCGGGAGGTTCCCCTTTGCCTCGACCCTTCCCGGTGTCCGTTCCTCCTCCGTGTCCTCCTCCGTGTCCTCCCCCGTGGTGGAGAACGTGACGAGTTCCGGGCAGCAGGCCCTGCCGGGCGCTCACGGCGGGGCGCCGGAGTCGCCGGCGGTCAGGCGTTTGCGGTTCGCCACCTGTGATCCGGCCGAGGGTCTGGACGTGCTCGAGCGCGTATACGCGGTCAAGAAGATCCGGGTGGCCCCGGATGCGCCGTTCTCCATCGCTCAAGAGGTCAGGTCCATCGAGAAGGTGGGCCTGGAGCGGGCCCGGATCACCGGGGCGCCGGCGGGGGCACTCGTCGAGGCCCCCGATACCGTCCGCGTCGGCCGGGTTCTGGGTGGACGCCTGGCTGTCACCGAGGCCGCCTGCACCACCCGCGGAGCTGTTCCGTTCTTGTTCCCGGCTCGTCCCTACACGGCCCGGTGGGGGGACCTGGATCTGCTGACCGCGTCCCTGGAGGTGACAGCTCTGGAGGCACACGCTGCGGGGTTGCTGGGGGTGGAGCGGTTCCGGTTGCGCTTCACCGGCACCAGGCCGGTGTCCCCGGCCATGGCCCGGTACCTGGCGACGGCCGTGTCGACCTTCGCGCGGGACCACTTGGGCAACGAAGGTGCCATGGCTTCCCCACTGGTCCGGGAGGAGGCCTTCCGGTGCCTGGCCACCGCCGTGCTGCACGCGTTCCCCAGCACCTTCCTGGACCGGCAGTCCGACGCGCTGACGCAGGCCACGGTCTCGGACGGGGTGTCCCGCGCGGTGGCGTTCATGGAGGAGGACCTCGCCGCTGACATCGGGCTGGCGCAGATCGCCGAGGCAGCCCGGATGAGCCCGCGAGGGCTGCAGGCGGCGTTCCGCCGTGAGCTCGGCACCACCCCGACGGCCCACCTGCGCGGGTTGCGGCTGGAGGCGGTGCGGACAGAGCTCCTGGCGGCCGACCCCGCCGCCGGCGACAGTGTGGAGGCCGTTGCGGCCCGGTGGGGATTCGTCCACCGAGGCCGTTTCGCGGCCGCCTACCGGGACCGGTACAGGGAGAACCCGGCCGCCACCCTGCGGGCCTGAACCGACGCGGCCCCCGAGGCCTCGACCTCGTCGTCGCCGGCACGCCGCCGGGAGCCCGCTCACGGTGCCGGTGGCGCGGAGGGACCCTGGACGTGGAACGGCCCCGCTCCGCGCGGTGCGGAGCGGGGCCGTCGGCCGGTGGGCCCGGATCAGCGGTAGTCGATCCGCACGGTGCCCCCGGGGCGCCAGGTGATCGTCCCGCCCTGGAAGTACTGCACGACCGACCGGTCCGTGCGCTGGAGCTCGCCCGTGGAGGGGAAGCCCAGCCGGCTCTTCGTGCCGCCCAGGGCCACGTAGGCGTTTCCGATGGAACCCGTGATCGCCCGGGCGCCGGTCGCGGAGCTCCAGTAGATCCGGCCGTGCTGGAACCTCTGGTAGGACCCGCCGCTGCCGGTGCCCGCCTCGTCGGAGACGGGGTAGCCGAGCACGCCGGTGTGGGAGCCGAGGTACGCGTGGCGTGCCCCGATCGCGCCCTTCAGGACACGGGCCCCGCCGGAGGGGCTCCACGCGATCCGGCCCCGCTGGAAGTTCTGGTACACGCCGGCGGAGCCGTCCTTGAGCTCCCCGGAGGTCGGGTAGCCGAGGTCCCCGTGCTCGCTGCCGGCCCGGGTGTAGGCGGTGCTGACCGCGCCGACGATGGGGTGGGCCGCGGAGGAGTTCGCCAGGATCCGGCCCCGCTGGAACGTCTGGTACCAGCCGCCGGCACCGTTGCTCTTCGTGTTCCCGGTGGGGTACCCGAGCAGACCGCGCTCGTGGCCGGTCGCGCCGAAGACCTCGTTCATCCGTCCCGTCAGGGCGTGGGCCCCCGTCTGGGGGGACCAGAGGATCTTGCCGCCCTGGAAGACCTGGTAGACGCCGCCCAGGCCGTTGGGCTTCTCCTCCGAGCTCGGGAAGCGGAGCGCGCCGGTGGCCCCGCCGCTGTGCTTGAAGGCGCCCTCGACGCCGCCCCGCACCGCGTAGGCCCCGGTGGCGGCGGTCCAGTAGATGGTGCCCTTGGTGAAGGTCTGGTGGACGCCGGTGCCGATCGCCCGCTCGTTGGCGGTCGGCTCCCCGATCACGGACCTGATCCTCGTGTACAGCGAGCCGATGGCGCCCTTGGTGGTGTACAGGGGCGTGGGGGAGGGGGCCGCGGGGGTCACGGTCGTCCCCGCCCTGGTGATGTACAGGGCGTCGTGGGTGTTGAGCGTCTTGCCCTCGGCGAACGGGTCGCCCGAGTCCAGGATGAGCTTCTTGTACTGGTCCGAGGTGAGTCCCGGGTTCTTCTGCTTCAGCAGCGCCAGGGTGCCGGCCACGTGCGGGCTGGCCATGGACGTGCCGTAGTCGATGCGGGTGTTCGGGGCCACCGGGCCCTTGGTGCCCGTGTTGCCGGAGGAGTGGATGTAGTGGCCCGGCGCGTAGATGTCCACGGCCCCGCCGTGGTTGGAGTAGCCGGCGCGGGTGTTGGCGGAGGTGACCGCGCCCACGGTGATGACGTTGTAGCAGTTGCCCGGGGCGTGGTTGATGGCCGGCTGGTTCACGTTGCCCGCGGCCACGGCCACCGGGATGTTGCGGAACCAGGCGGTGTTGATCGCGTTCTGCAGCACGACCGGGCAGCCGCCGTTCATCGACAGGGACATGTTGATCACGTCGGCGCGCTTCTTCGCCGCGGGGACGCCGGCGACGGCGTCGCCCGCCAGCCAGCGCACGGCGTCGGCCATGTCGGACACGTAGCCCGTGCCGCACGCGCCGAGCGCACGGGCGTTGAGCAGCGTCGCGTCGCGGGCGATGCCCACGGTGCCGTAGGTGTTGGAGGCCGCGGCCGCCGTGCCGGCCACGTGCGTGCCGTGCCAGATCGAGTTCGAGGCGGGGGAGCCGGGGTAGCACTGCCCGTAGGTCGAGTAGGTGCCGGGGTCGCGGCCGTCCGCGTCGCGGCCGTTGCCGTCGTTGCCGAGGTTGGCGGTCGAGACGAAGTCGTAGTCGTCGATGGTCTTGGCGTCGAGGTCGGGGTGGTTGGCGAATCCGGTGTCCACGATCCCGATGGTCATGCCCTTGCCGGTGGCCGTGTCCCAGGCGCGGAACGCCCCCAGGCTGGTGAGGGCCCACATGTACGGGGCGTCGGCGTCGTAGGCGGCCGCGGCCACCGAGGCCATCTCCTCGTCCTGCGGGGGCTCCGTGCCCGGGGTCCGGGCGGTGAAGACCAGCCGGTCCGGCTCCGCCCAGTCCAC
Source organism: Kocuria rhizosphaerae (assembly GCF_044462265.1). NCBI lineage: Bacteria > Bacillati > Actinomycetota > Actinomycetes > Micrococcales > Micrococcaceae > Kocuria > Kocuria rhizosphaerae. The sequence continues at coordinate 6,391 of NZ_JBISWL010000087.1, read as the reverse complement.
GTCCGGGTCCTTCTCCAGCTCCTCTGCCAGCTCCTCGGCCGTCCCCGTCGAGACCTCCGCGGTCAGTTCCACCACTGCCGCGCCGTCGCCCGTCGTCCGCACCCCGGTGGCCTGCTCGGCCTCGGGGACGCCGGCCTTGCGGGCCGCCTCCTGGACCCCTTCCCCTGCGGCCTCCTCGGACGCGTCGCCCGGGACGCCGTCCCGGTACTTGACGATCATCCGGTCGGTGATCTCGGGCGGGGCCTGATCCGTGAGCTGCTGGGAGGACGGGGAGCCGTCCTCCTCGGCCGGGACGGCCACGGCCGGGGCGAGGGGGGCCAGCACGAGAGCCAGGGTGAGGGCGGACAGACTGGGGACGAGCGCGGATCGGCGCATGGGCATACTCCTGGAGGGGGGTGTGGACGGCTCCTCGTGGCAGGGGAAGGCTCCGGGGAAGGAGTGCTCGGGGGATCCGTGACTAGATTCTCACATGCAAATCAATGCAGAAAGATATAACGGGAGTGTCACGAAATGTGACCCTGCGGGCCGGTCCAGGGCGGGGTCCGCGCCCTGGGGGCAGGGAGCGGCCAGGGAGGTGGGCGGCACGTGGCCGGATCGCGGTCACTCCGGCCCGCGACCCCCGGCGATCACGCGAGCAGGGGAACGAGCAGGGCGGCGCCCATGCCCAGGGCCACGACGGCCACGACCTGCCAGCTGTGGCGGTAGGCCCGCCGGTAGTGCTCCTCGCCGGCCAGCCGCAGCCGCGCGACGGCGGAGGCGTCGGGGGCGGGGTGCCGGAGGCTCGTCAGCGTGCCGATGTAGCGGGCCCAGTGCAGCACGGCGAAGCCCCCGGCGACCAGCAGTAGGGGAATGGCGGCCAGGGACAGCCACTGGAGCGGGGACTCTGGCACGGGATGCCTCCGGAGCGGGACGGGAGCGGTCCCGACCAGCATGTGTGCATCCGCAAACGGTTGTCTGTCCGCACACCTGGGGGCAGCCGTCCCCGTCCGCGACGGGCCGTGCGCACGCTGTCGGCTTAAGCACAGCAGTTCTCCTGCTCCCGTGATGCTCACGTTGCTACCCTGGGGGAACAACAGCACCCCCAGTGCCAGGGAAGGATCGACACATGGCCGGCGGAAACCCGCTTCTCCGCGATTTCTCCAAGCCGGGCGCGGCCGGCGCCCAGCCCTCCGGGACCCAGTACGGACAGACCTCCTACGGGTCCGCCTACCAGCAGCCCGGACCCGGGCGGACCGGGCAGGGCGGCTACGGACGTCCCCAGCAGGGCGACCCCTGGACGGCCGAGCGCCTGGACTCGATGTACAACGCCCCGGCCGCCGGGACCAACCAGACCGGCCGGATGACCTACGACGACGTCGTGGTGCGCACCGCGATGGTGCTCGGCGCCGTCGTCGTCGGGGCGCTCGCCGGCTGGGTGATGCCGGTCCTGATCCTGCCCGGGCTGGTCATCGGGCTCGTGCTGGGCCTGGTCAACGCCTTCAAGCGCAACCCCTCGCCCGCCCTGATCCTCGGCTACGGCCTGTTCGAGGGCATGTTCCTGGGCGGCATCTCGGGGATCTTCGAGACCATGTACCCGGGCATCGCGATCCAGGCGGTGATCGGCACCCTCGCGGTGTTCGGCTCCGTGCTCGTGCTCTTCCGGTCCGGGAAGCTGCGGGCCTCCGCCCGGGCGACCAAGATCTTCATGGTCGCGCTCATGGCCTACGCCGTGTTCGCACTGGTCAACCTCGGGGCCGTCCTGCTCTTCGGCTTCAACATCCGCACGGACAGCCCGCTGGGCCCGTGGCTGGGGCTGCTCATCGGCGCCGTCGCGATCCTGCTCGCGTCCTACAGCTTCGTGCTGGACTTCGACAACATCAAGCGCGGCGTCGAGGCCGGCGTGCCGCAGAAGCTGGCTTGGTCGGCCGCGTTCGGTCTGACGGTCACCCTGGTGTGGCTCTACATCGAGATCCTGCGGATCCTGGCGATCATCCGGGAGATGACCTCCCAGTAGGACCGCTCCTGGGCACGCAGCACACCGGCCCGGAACCCGCAGCCCGCGGGTTCCGGGCCGGTGTCGTTCCCTCGGGGCCCGGCGGCCGAGGTCTTCAGAGGTAGGTCACCCGCGGCCCCGGCGTGGGCCGGGTGGCCGCGTGGTCGGCCGCCGCTGCCCGCGGCGGACGGCCCACGAACAGCCAGCCGAGGATCTTCTCGTCCTCGGCGAGGCCGTAGAACGCCCGGACGGCGTCCTCGCCCGCACCGTCGCGGGCGGCCCACGCCGTCGCCCAGCCGGCCGCCCAGAACGCGGCCTCCAGGAGCGGGCGCGCCCCGTGCGCCGCGGCGAGCTGCTCCTTGCGCGAGGACCCGAGCGCGTCGTCGGGACTGAAGATCACCGCGCAGCCCAGACCTCCCGTGCTCGCCCACTTCAGGGCGCCGCGGAAGGCCGCCAGCCGGCGCAGCTGCTTGCCCTTCAGGCGGGGGAACGGCGCGGCCATGTTCGGGACCCGGGTCATCCCGGCGAGCGCTGCCGCGAGCTCCGGGGCCGAGCGGCGCGTGGTCACGGCCACCCGCCAGCTCAGCCCCGGCCGGTCGGCGGCCGTTCCCGCCGCCGCGCGCAGGACCGTCTCCAGCTCCTCCCGGGGAGGGGCGTCCGGGGTCAGGGCGGTGGCCGGCCGCCGCTGGGCCAGGACGCGGAGGAACGTGCGAGACATGTGCCCAGTCTCCCACCGTCCCCGGAGCGGGGGCGGCATCGGCGCAGCGACCGCGGGTGCGGGCCGGCGTGCCAAGATGGCCCCATGCCATCGACTTCCCACGACGCCGAACCGCCGCCGGCTCCCGGGCTCGACAACGAGCTCCCGCCGCTGCACGGCGACGCCGCCGGCGGGGTGAGCGTCCCGGTGCGGGTGGCCGCCGCGTGGTCGTGGCGGCTGATCATCATCCTGGCCGCCGTCGGGCTCGTCGGCTGGGTGCTGTCCACGATCACGGTGGTCATCATCCCCGTGCTGATCTCCGGGCTGCTGGCGGGCCTCCTCTTCCCGCTGGTGAAGTGGCTGCGCGGCCGGCACGTGCCCGCCGGCGCGGCCTCGGGCATCGCCGTGCTGCTCCTCATCGGGCTGGTCACGGGGCTGCTCGTGCTGGCGGGGCGGCAGATCGTGCTGGGCTTCGCCCAGCTGTCCCAGAACGTGGTGGTCGGCACCCAGCAGCTGCTGGGCTGGCTCGAGGACGGGCCGCTGAACATCAGCGCGGACAGCGTCAACGACTGGATCGACGACCTCGGCACCACCGTGCAGGACAACAGCGAGGCCATCCTCTCGGGGGCGATGTCCTTCGGCTCGACGGCGGGCAGCGTGCTCACCGGCATGATCATCATGCTCTTCACCCTCCTCTTCTTCCTCATGGACGGTGAGCGGATCTGGTTGTTCCTGGTCCGGCTGTTCCCGACGAGCGCGCGACGGGCGGTCAACGGCGCCGGCCGCCAGGGGTGGACCTCACTCGTGCAGTACGCCCGCATCCAGGGGTTCGTGGCGTTCGTGGACGCCGTGGGCATCGGGCTGAGCGCGGCGCTGCTGGGCGTGCCGCTGGCCCTGCCCATCGGCATCCTGGTGTTCCTGGGCTCGTTCATCCCCATCATCGGTGCCGTGGTCACCGGCGCCGTGGCGGTGCTGGTGGCCCTCGTGGCCAACGGCATGACCACCGCCCTGGTGATGCTCGGCCTGGTGCTGCTCGTCCAGCAGATCGAGTCCAACGTCCTGCAGCCCCTCGTGATGGGCCGTGCCGTGTCCCTGCACCCGCTGGCGGTGTTCCTCGCCGTGGCCTCGGGCTCCATCCTGTTCGGCATCGCCGGCGCCCTGTTCGCCGTGCCGGTCATGGCGTTCCTGAACACCGTGGTGCGCTACCTCGTGGGGGGATCGTGGCGCCAGGACGACGACATCCCGTGGGAGCCGTACTACTACCCGTGGGAGATCAAGAAGCACCAGCGGCGCAACCACCTGACCCGGGACCAGGTGATGGCCCAGCTGCAGCGGTTCCGCCGGACCCGCGCCAAGGAACGGCTGCAGGCCGCGCTCAAGCGCGGGCGCCGGGAGCTGCGGGCCGCCGAGGCCACCCGGATCCCGGGACTGCGGCCCACCGAGCCGCCGGCGACCCCCGAGGACCCGCCGCGCGGCGGCGAGCGGCCGGTGACGGGCGGGCCCGAGCGTCCGCGGCGCACCGACTAGGATGGGGTCCGCGCCCGCCGCCGGCGGGCGCGGCCTCCGTGCGCCCGCCTCCGCGGCCGCGGCCGCCCGCCGAAGCACCGACCGGGAAAGAAGAACCACCGTGAGCCTGGCCGACCTCCCCCTGCGCCTCGCCGACATCGAGGAGGCCGCCGCGCTCCTCGAGGGCGTGATCGACCGGACCCCGATGGCGCACTCCCGCGCGCTGTCCCGCCGGGTGGGCTCCGAGGTCAACCTCAAGGCCGAGAACCTGCAGCGCGCCGGGTCGTTCAAGGTGCGCGGCGCCTACGTCATGATGGCGAAGCTCACCGACGAGGAGAAGGCGCGGGGCGTCGTGGCCGCCTCGGCCGGCAACCACGCCCAGGGCGTGGCCCTGGCCGCGGACCGGCTCGGCATCGACGCCCGCATCTACATGCCCGAAGGGGCGGCGCTGCCGAAGATCGCGGCGACCCAGGACCACGGCGCGGAGGTCGTCCTGCACGGCACCGCCGTGGACCAGGCCCTCACGGAGGCGCAGCGCTACGCCGAGGAGACCGGCGCGGTGTTCGTCCACCCCTACGACCACCCGGACATCGTCGCCGGGCAGGGCACCGTGGGGCTCGAGCTCCTCGAGCAGGTTCCGGACGTGGACACGGTCATCACGGGCGTGGGCGGTGGGGGCCTGCTCGCGGGACTGGCCATCGCGGTCAAGGCGCGGGCGGAGCAGCTCGGCCGGCCGATCAGGGTCATCGGCGTGCAGGCGGAGAACGCCGCGGCCTATCCGCCGTCCCTGGCCGGGGACGCCCTCGTGACCCTGGAGCGGGTCTCGACCATCGCGGACGGCATCGCCGTGGGCAAGCCCGGACAGCTGCCGTTCAGCATCATCAAGGAGCTCGCCGACGACGTCGTGACGGTCTCCGAGGACTCCCTCGCCCAGGCCCTGATCTTCCTGCTGGAGCGCAACAAGCTGGTGGTGGAGCCCGCCGGCGCGGTGGGCGTCGCCGCTCTGCTCGACGGCGGGCTGCAGGAGAGGCACCCGGACCTGGGCAACACGGTGGTGGTGCTCTCCGGCGGCAACGTGGACCCGATGCTGATGCTCAAGGTCATCCAGCGCGGCCTCTCGGCGGCCGGGCGGTACATGACGATCAAGATGATGCTCACCGACCGCCCCGGGGAGCTCGCGCAGATCTCCAGGATCATCGCCGGCCAGGACGCCAACGTCACGGGCGTGGACCACAACCGCATCGGCGGCTCGCTGAGCCTGGGCGACGTGTCCATCACCATCGACATGGAGACCAAGGGCCACGAGCACTGCCGCCAGGTCCTGCGCTCGCTCGAGGCGGAGGGCTACCACCCCGTCGTCGTCCACTGACCGTCCGCGTCGAGCGGACGCCGGTCCCGCGGACGACGACGGCGCCGGACCCCTCGCGGGGACCGGCGCCGTCGGGCGGGCGGGGGACACGCTCAGGACCGGCGGCGCCCGGTGACATAGGCGGCGAACGCGCTGACGAACGTGGCGAACACGACGACGTTGCGCAGGCTCCCCGGACCGCTCGCGGCAGGGTCGCCCTGTCCCGCGAGGTGCAGGACCACGGCCACGACCGCGAGCACCGCGGTGAGCGCGATCAGTGCCCAGGTGCCGCGGCGCGGAGTGCGCGACCAGTGGGTGGTCACGGCGCGGTCAGCCCTGGAAGGGCTTGGCGTCCACGATCCTGACGGGGATGTCCTTGCCGTTGGGCGCGGTGTAGGAGAGCTCGTCGCCCACCCGGTGGCCGGAGATCGCGGCGCCCATCGGGGACTTCTCCGAGAACACCTCGATGTCGTCGCCCGCGGCCAGGTCCTCGGCGACCTCGCGGGAGCCGATGAGGAAGGTCATCTCCTCGCCGGCGATCTCGGCGGTGACGACCATGCCGGGCTCGACCACACCGTCGTCGGCGGGGGCCGCGCCGACCTGGGCGTTGTCCAGCAGCGCCTTCAGGTGGGCGATGCGCCCCTCGTTCTTGCTCTGCTCCTCGCGGGCGGCGTGGTAGCCGCCGTTCTCCTTGAGGTCACCTTCCGAACGGGCCTGGTCGATGCGCTCCACGATCTCCTGCCGGTACGGGCCGGAGATGTGGTCGAGCTCCTTCTTCAGGCGGTCGTAGGCCTCCTGGGTCAGCCAGGCGCCGTGGTTGTCGGTCTTGGTCACAATCTCTCCTCGATGGACGGACGGCCGGTCCGCC
>NZ_JBISWL010000086.1:0-16838 GCF_044462265.1 Kocuria rhizosphaerae | reverse complement strand
GCTCAGACGCTATGGGTGTAGGCGGCGTCTGGGTCTTGTGGCCGGGGCCCCGCTTATGCAGAGTACGTGGATCACCCCGACCGGTCGGGGTCGGGGTGCCGACATGCATAGGAGGCCCCGGTGTTCACCGAGCGTACAAGTCTGGGACTGGATGTCCATGCCCGCAGCGTGAAGGCCTGCGCGATCGACAGCCTGACCGGCGAGATCATTCATCAGACCCTCAGCGCTGACACCGTCATGGTGGGCGAGTTCGTCGACGCTCTGGCCCGCGAGCACGGCCCCGTCCAGGTGACCTATGAGGCCGGACCGACCGGGTACGAACTCGCCCGCACCCTGATCGAGGCCGGCCACCGGGTCCAGGTCGCGGCGCCCTCGAAGCTGTTGCGGGCCTCCGGTGACAGGGTCAAGACCGACAAGAACGACGCGCTGCTGCTGGCCCGACTGGCCCGCAACGACGACATCATCGAGGTCACGATTCCCGACCGGTCCCGCGAGGTGGCACGGGACCTGGTGCGGGCCAGGGACGACGTGCGCCGGGACCTGATGAGCGCCCGTCACCGGCTGGGGAAGTTCCTCCTGCGCCACGGCCACGTCTACACCGGCGGCGAGGCGTGGAGCGGCAAGCACGAGGCCTGGATGCAGCAGATGGCCCGCCAGGACATCGCCGTGTTCGGCGAGGTCTCACGCATCGTGTTCGACGACTACCACGACGCGGTCGCCCACGCCCTGGCCCGCCGGTGCCGGTTGGACGCGCAGATCCTCCTGCTGGCCGAGGACTCCGAGTGGACCACGGTCACCCGGCGTCTGGCCTGCCTGCGGGGGATCTCGACCCTGACCGCGTTCTCTCTCGCGGTGGAGATCGGCGACTGGGACCGCTTCACGGGCCGGAACATCGCCTCATACCTGGGGCTGGTGCCCTCGGAGCACTCCTCCGGGCAAACCCGCTCCCAGGGCCAGATCACCAAGACCGGCAACGCCCACGCCAGGCGGTTGCTGATCGAGGCCGCCTGGCACCACAAGCCCCAGTACCGCCCGGGGAAGACGATGCGGGACCGGTGGGCCCTGGCACCGGCAGCCGTGGCCGAACGCGCCGATGCGGGCAACAGGCGCCTGCATCACCGCTGGAGCATGCTCAGCGAGCACAAGAAGCGTCACACGGTCGCGAACACAGCGATCGCCCGAGAGATGGCCGGCTGGTGCTGGTCGCTGGCGACCATGGACGCATGACCCACAGACCCGTTCACGGACCCGGCCACGGGAGATCTCCTGCGCGCCGCGCGCCGAGGAGACCAGCGATTCGACTGTGAGCAGTCACGAGATCCTCGTGGCCACGCTCGAGCTCAGACCAGCATCGCTCCTCGCGCCGAAACCAGCGTCATGCGGTAACCAACCCGCGGATATCAGACTGACCACGCGTCGAGACAACACGCCCGCAGAGATCACCCCAACCCCTCCATGAACGACGAAGCGGGGCACCCACCGATCAATGAGTGCCCCGCTTCACCCTGCCCTCTTGACAAGATCGACTACATATCAGTCGAACCACGGATCCAGTCCCCACTGGGGGAAGATCTCCCGGCGCGTGGCCATGACGGTGCGGTCGGTCTCGTCGTTCGGGTCGAACCCGGACTCCCAGGAGCGCCACCACAGGTCGACCTCGTCGCCCATGACCAGCGGGGCCCGCGCGCCCCAGCGCTGCCGCACGTGGTCCCGCCAGGACTCCGGCACGGCCGTGCCCACGTCGATCGGCCGGCCGGCGACGACGCCGACGAGGTGCGTCCAGGCCCGGGGCACCACGTCGTAGCAGTTGTAGCCGCCGCCGCCGGTGGCGAGCCACCTCCCCTCGCACAGCTCGTCGGCGAGCGCCGCCACCGCGACGGCGGCCTGACGCTGCCCGTCCACGCTGAGCCTCAGGTGGGTGAGCTCGTCCGCGAAGTGCGAGTCGCAGCCGTGCTGGCTGACCACCACCTCGGGCCCGAACTGGCGCAGCAGCGCCGGGACCACGGCGTCGAAGGCGCGCAGCCACATGGAGTCGTCGGCGGTCGTGGGCAGCGCGACGTTGACGGCCGTGCCGACGGCCTCGCCGTGTCCGGTCTCGTTGGCGAAGCCCGTGCCGGGGAAGAGGGTCATGCCCGTCTCGTGCAGGGAGATCGTGAGCACCCGCGGGTCCGCGTAGAAGATCGACTGGGTCCCGTCCCCGTGGTGGCCGTCGACGTCGACGTACGCGACCCGCCGGACGCCGCCGTCGAGCAGCTGCTGGATGGCGACGGCGCAGTCGTTGTAGACGCAGAACCCGCTGGCCTTCTCCGCGTGGGCGTGGTGCATCCCGCCCCCGAAGTTCACGGCCCGGACCGCGTCCCCCGCGAGGATCGCCGCGGCACCCTGGTGGCTGCCGCCCACCAGCCGGGCGCTCGCCTCGTGCACCCCCGCGTAGGCGGGCGTGTCCTCGGTCCCGAGCCCCCACCGGGGCAGGTCCAGGGACGGGTCGGCGCTCAGGGCGCGCACCGCGTCCACGTAGCGCTGCGAGTGGACGAGCGTCAGGACGCGGTCGGGGACCACCTCCGGGGCCTCGACCCTGACGTTGTCGCCGCGGTCCAGGCCGAACGCCTCGACGAGCCGGTAGGTGGCCTCCAGCCGGGACGGGCGCATGGGATGGTGCTCCCCGAAGTTGTACTCGAGCAACGAGGGGTCCCAGAACAGTCGGGTCGGGTACGGGGCTGAGGCAGGGGTCACACGGCCATTAGACCACCCGGCCCCTGCCGCCGCCGCCCATGTGTCGCCGCGCCCGCCCCCCGGAGCAGTGCGATACTGTCAGCGGTCGCGGCACCCGCCGCTCCCGTCCCGGCGACCCGCACCCCCGGAGGAGGGCCTGTGAGCAGTCCGCAGCGCCCGTCCGAGGTGCGTCAGGAGCAGCGCGGGCGCTTCTGGCTGCTCACGTCCCTGCGCGACCTCGTCGACCGGATCGCCCAGTCCTCGCCGGCACGGCTGGCTCTCTTCGTGATCGCCGGCGTCGTCGCCGTCTTCTCCTTCCTGCTGTGGCTGCCGGTCTCCTCCGCCCCCGGCGTGGACACGCCCCTGGAGGACGCGGTGTTCACGGCGACGTCCGCCGTCACCGTCACGGGGCTGACCACGGTCCCCACGGGCACGAACTGGTCCTTCTTCGGGCAGTTCGTGATCATGATCGCGATGCAGATCGGCGGACTGGGCACCCTGACGATGACGTCGATCCTGGCGCTGGCCGTGGGCCGCAAGCTCGGCCTGCGCTCCCGGCTGCTGACCCAGGAGGCACTGAACATCGGGCGGCTGGGCGAGGTCGGCTCGCTGCTCCAGATCATCGTGATCACCTCCGTGAGCATCGAGGGCGTCCTCGCGGTCGTGCTGACCCTCGGCTTCCTGCTCGAGGGCGACTCCGTGCTCACCGCCCTGTGGCACGGGGTCTTCTACGCGATCTCCGCCTTCAACAACGGAGGCTTCGTGCCCAACGAGGCGGGTCTGGGGCCCTACACCACGTCCTGGCTGATCGTCGTGCCGATCGCCGTCGGCGTGTTCATCGGCTCCCTCGGCTTCCCCGTGATCCTCGTGATGCGCCAGATGGGGTTGCGGTTCTCGCGGTGGAACCTCAACACGAAGCTCACCGTGTCCACCACGACCGTGCTGCTCGTGGTGGCCTGGCTCCTGTACGTCGCGTTCGAGTGGTCCAACCCCGCCACGCTCCGGGACCTGCCCCTGGGCGAGAAGCTCTTCCACGGGTTCTTCTCCTCGGTCAACATGCGCTCCGGCGGGTTCGCGCTGGTCGAGACCAACAACGAGGAGCAGATCACGCTCCTGATGACCGACGCCATGATGTTCGCCGGCGGAGGGGCGGCCTCGACCGCCGGCGGCATCAAGGTCACGACCCTCGCGGTGGTCTTCCTGGCGATCCTGGCCGAGGCCCGCGGCGACCGGTCGGTCACGGCGTTCTACCGCACCATCTCCGAGGACGCGCTCCGGATCTCGATCTCCGTCATCATGATGGGGGCGACGATCGTGCTCGTGGCCTCGAGCGCCCTGCTGGCCCTCTCGGACGCCCCCCTGGACCGGGTCCTGTTCGAGGTGATCTCCGGCTACGCCACGTGCGGTCTGAGCGTGGGCCTGTCGAGCGAGCTCCCACCGGCGGGCAAGTACGTGCTCGCGTGCACGATGTTCGTGGGGCGCATCGGCATCACCACCGTGGCCGCTGCCCTGGCCCTGCGCTCGCGCCGCCGGCTGTACAAGTACCCCGAAGAAAGGCCCATCATTGGCTGACCGCGCCCCCCACAGCGTCCCCGTCCTCGTGATCGGCCTCGGCCGGTTCGGCACGGCCACCGCCCTGCAGCTCGTCCGGCAGGGCCGGGAGGTGCTGGGCGTCGAGCGCGACGCGCAGCTCGTGCAGAAGCTCTCCGGGCAGCTCACCCACGTGGTCGAGGCCGAGGCCACCGACATCGACGCCCTGCGCCAGCTCGGTGCCGCGGAGTTCGACTCCGCCGTCGTGGGGGTCGGCACCTCCATCGAGTCGAGCGTGCTCATCACGGCGAACCTCGTGGACCTCGGCGTGGGCCGGATCTGGGCGAAGGCCATCACGCCGTCCCACGGCAAGATCCTCTCCCGGATCGGCGCCCACCACGTGATCTTCCCCGAGGCGGACGCCGGGCGGCGCACCGCCCACCTGGTCTCCGGCCGGCTGCTGGACTACATCGAGTTCGACGACGACTTCGCCATCGTGAAGATGTATCCGCCGCGCGAGGTCCAGGGCTTCACCCTCGGGGAGTCGAACATCCGGGCCAAGTACGGTGTGACGGTCGTGGGCGTCAAGTCCCCGGGCGAGGACTTCACCTACGCCCGCCCGGAGACCAAGGTCACGTCCCGCGACCTGCTCATCGTGTCGGGACACGTGGACCTGCTCGAGCGCTTCGCCGCCCGCCCCTGACCCGGGCGGTGCGGGCGGGTTCCGGGGCGGGGACCGGCCCGGCCCCCGCCCCGGGGCTCACTCCGCGCTGAACTCGCGGGTCAGCTCCGCCGAGCGGTCGGCCGAGGCGCGGGCCGCGGTCGCCACGAGGTCCTCGAAGCCGTTCTCCTGGAAGGTCGTGATCGCCCGGTCGGTGGTGCCCCTGGGGCTCGTGACCGCCTTCCGCAGCGCGGCCGGGTCGGCCTCCTCCGGCCGCAGCAGCTCCCCGGCCCCCGAGACGGTCTCCTTCGCGAGCACCCGTGCGACGTCGGCGGGCAGGCCCATCCGCTCCCCCGCCTGCTGCATGGCCTCGGCCAGCAGGAAGACGTACGCCGGGCCGGAGCCGGAGACGCCGGTCACGGCGTCGACCTGCTCCTCGGGGACCTCGACGACGGTGCCCACGGCCTCCAGCACACGGCGCACGGCCTCGGTCTGCTCGGGGCCCGTGGCGGAGCCCGGAGTCACCGAGACCACCCCGCGGCCCACGCTGGAGGGGGTGTTGGGCATGGTCCGCACCACGGGCTGGCCCTCGGGCAGCGCTCGCTCGAGGGCGCCGACGGAGATGCCGGCGGCCACGGAGGCCACCACGGTTCCGGGGCGCAGGGCCGGGGCGATCTCGCGGGCGAGGTCCAGGATCCCGACGGGCTTGACGCCGAGCAGCACGACGTCGGCCTCGGCGGCGGCCCTGCGGTTGGCCTCCGCGTCCTCGCCGGTGACGTAGGGTCGCACGCCGGTCTCCTCCTCGAGGCGGCGGGCGCTCTCGGCGGAGCGGACGGTGGCCCGGATCTGCTCGACGGGGGCGCCGGAGGCCAGCACCCCCCGCAGGATGGATCCGTTCATGGAGCCGCAGCCCAGGAAGGCGAGCACAGGAGTCATGGTCGGTGAGGTCCTCTCGGTGTGGGGAGTGGATCGGAGCCGGGCCGGACGGACGTCAGGCGCCGGGTGGTTCCGCGGCCGGCGGTTCCGGGGTCGCGGGGTCGGGGACCGCCGGGTCCGGGACCGACGTGTGCCGGTGGGCGAACTCGAGGGACTCGGCCAGCCACTGCGTGCGCTCGTCGGCGCTCGTCGAGCGGCGCGTGGAGACCTCCACGCCGATGATGCCCTCCCAGCGGGTCCGGCCGAGGTGCTGGAGGGACTCGGCGACGGGCTGCACGCCGTGGCCGGGCAGCAGGTGCTCGTCCGCCGTCGTCTCCCCCGAACCGTCCGTGAGGTGGACGTGGCCGAGCCGGGGACCGAGCTCCCGGATGGCGGCCAGGGAGTCCATCCGGGCGGTGGCGGCGTGGGAGAAGTCCCACGTCACCCAGTCGTAGTCCTGCCCCAGGGGGCTGTAGTGCGGGGCGTAGACCACGGCGTCGCGCCCGCCCACGCGCCAGGGGTACATGTTCTCCACGGAGATCTTCACGCCCGTCGCCCGGGAGACCACGCGCACGCCCTCCACGAAGTTCGAGGCGTACCGGCGCTGCCAGCGGAAGGGCGGGTGGACCACCACGACGTCCGCGCCGACCTGCTCGGTCAGGGCCGCGGCCATCTGGATCTTGGTCCAGGACTTGCCCCACACCTGCTGGGTCAGCAGCAGCGTCGGCGCGTGGATGGTCGAGATGGGCAGCTGGTGGCGCTGCACGAGGTCCCGCAGCTGGTGGTTCAGCTGGCTCATCCGCTCGTGGGTCACCAGGACCTCCACGCTGTCGTAGCCCAGCTCCACCGCCGCCTCGAAGGTCTCGGGCACCCCGAGGGGGTAGAGCGAGCTCGTGGACAGCGCCACGTGGGGACGGTAGGGCTCCGCGTCGGGGCCCGTGCCCGGCGTCGCGTCCTCGTGCGCGTTCACGCCGCACCGACCAGGTGCCGGGGGTCCACGGTGCGGACGTCCGAGTGGCTGTTGAGCTGGTCCAGGCGGCGGAGGATGAGCCCTTCGCGCAGCGCCCACGGGCAGATCTGCAGCGACTCGACGCCGTAGGCGTCCATGGCGGCCTCGGCCACCACGGCGCCCGCCAGGATCTGCCCGGCCCGGGTGGCCGAGACCCCCGGCAGCTCGGCGCGCTCCTCCGCGGACATCGCCTCCATCCGGCGGGTCCACAGCCGCAGGTCCTCCAGGTGCATCGTGCGCGCCACGTACGGGCCCATGGCGTACGGTGCGGCCCCGCAGATCCGCGCCAGCGACCGGAAGGTCTTCGAGGTCCCCACCGTGCAGTGCGGCTCCCCCGCCGCACGGACCCTCGCGACGGCCGGCTCCAGCACCTTGCGCACGTGCTTGCGCATGGCCTTCATCTCCTTCGGTGTGGCGACCTCCCCGGCGATGAAGGTGCGCGTGAGACGTCCGGCGCCGAGCGGCACGGACGTGGCGACGGCGGGCAGGGCGTTGACGCCCAGCGCCATCTCGAAGGACCCGCCGCCGATGTCCAGGTCCAGGACCGTGCCGGCGCCCCAGCCGAACCAGCGGCGGACGGCGAAGAACGTCACCGCCGCCTCCTGGTCCCCGGCCAGCTCGGTGAGCGTGACCCCGGAGCACGACTGCACGTGGTCGAGCACCTGCTGTCCGTTCCCGGCCTCCCGGATCGCGGAGGTCGCGAAGGCCAGGAAGTCCTCGGCCGCGTTCTCGACGGCGAAGTCGCGGGCCTCGATCACGAAGTCGGTGAGGGCGTCCCGCCCGGCGTCCGTGATGTCGCCGTCCTCGTCGAGGTACTGCACGAGCCGCAGCGCCATCTTGTGGGACGCGTAGGGCTCCGGCCGGGAGCCCGGGTAGACGTCCAGCAGGAGCAGATGGACGGTGTTCGATCCGACGTCGAGGACTCCGAGACGCATGCCGTGGTGCTCCTTCGAGTTCCGTGTCCGCCCCGCGCGGGTGCGGGAGGGCTCAGCCTGTCGTCCCCGCGCGGGCGGGCCGCCCGGCGGCCGGCTTCTTCGCGGAGCTGCTCGTGCTCTTCTTCGTGGTGCTCTTCGCCGTACCGTTCTTCGACGTCGTGCCCTTGGCCGAGGATCTCGCCGTCTTCTTCGGCGCGGGTCCCTGGGCGCGCTTCTCGGCGAGCAGCTGGCTCGCCCGAGCCGCGGTGATCTGCTCCACGCTCTCCGCGCGGGGAACGGTCACGTTCGTCTCGCCGTCGGTGATGTAGGGCCCGAAGCGACCGTCCTTGATCACCATGGGACGCTCCGTGATCTGGTCCGTGCCCAGGTCCGCCAGCGGAGGCTTGGCGGCGCCTCGACCGCGCTGCTTGGGCTGGGCGTAGATCTTCAGCGCCTCGTCCAGCGTGACCGTGAACAGCTGCTCCTCGGACTGCAGCGACCGCGAGTCGGTGCCCTTCTTGAGGTACGGCCCGAAGCGCCCGTTCTGCACCGTGATCTCGGTGCCCTCGGCGTCGGTGCCCAGGACCCGGGGCAGGGAGAGCAGCTTGAGCGCGTCCGCCAGCGTGACGTCCTGCAGGCTCATCGAGGACAGCAGCGACGCCGTGCGCGGCTTCTCCCTGACCGGCTTCTTCGGGGGCTTGGGCTTGCCGTTCTTGTAGTACTCGACCGGCTGCGCCGCGAGCTCCTCGGCCGTGGGCTCGGGGATCACCTCGGTGACGTAGGGCCCGTAGCGGCCGTCCTTCGCCACGATCGTGCGCCCGGTCTCCGGGTCGACGCCCAGCTCCCGTCCGTCGGCCTTGCCCGTCTCGATGAGCTCGCGCGCCTTCTCCGGGGTCAGCTCGTCCGGGGCGAGGTCCTCGGGCACGTTGGCGCGGACGGGTGCGGCGATCTCGCCGGTCTCCGGGTCCACCGCACCGGCCGTCTCGAGGTACGGCCCGAACTTGCCGACCCGCAGCGTGATGTCGTCCGTGACGGGGATCGAGTTCACGGCGCGCGCGTCGATCTCCCCGAGGTCGTCGACGATCGGCTTGAGGCCGTTCTCGTGCCCGGTCGAGCCGAAGTAGAAGTCCTGGAGCCAGTCGGTCGAGTCCTCCTCGCCGCGGGAGATCCGGTCGAGGCCCTCCTCCATCTCCGCCGTGAAGTCGTAGTCGACGTAGTCGGAGAAGTGCTCCTCGAGCAGGCGCACCACGGAGAACGCCGTCCAGGACGGGATGAGCGCCGAGCCCCGGACCCGGACGTAGCCGCGGTCCATGATCGTGGAGATGACGGCGGCGTAGGTCGACGGGCGCCCGATCCCCAGCTCGTCGAGGACCTTGACCAGGGAGGCCTCGGTGTAGCGCGGGGGCGGTGACGTGCGGTGCCCGTCCGCCTCGACGTCCGAGGCGCTGAGCCGGTCCCCCTCGGCCATCCGCGGCAGGCGCTTGTCGCCGTCCTTGCCGTCCTTGCCGCCGTCCTTGTCGGTGGCGGGGTCGTCGTCGCGTCCCTCCTCGTAGGCGGCGAGGAAGCCGCGGAACGTGATGACGGTGCCGGAGGCCGAGAACTCCGCGTCCCGCCCGGAGGACGACGTCGCCCCCAGCCGCACCGACGCCGTGGAGCCCTTGGCGTCGGCCATCTGGGAGGCGACGGTGCGCTTCCAGATCAGCTCGTAGAGCTTGAACGCGTCCGGGGAGAGCTCGCCGCGGACCTGGTTGGGGGTGCGGAACGAGTCGCCGGCGGGGCGCACGGCCTCGTGGGCCTCCTGCGCGTTCTTCGACTTGGAGCTGTAGAGCCGGGGGGACCCCGGCACGAAGTCCGCGCCGTAGAGCTCGGAGGCCTGCCGGCGTGCCGCCTGGATCGCCTGGTCGGACAGCGCCACGGAGTCGGTGCGCATGTAGGTGATGTAGCCGTTCTCGTACAGCTTCTGGGCCACCTGCATGGTGGTGCGGGAGGTGAAGCGCAGTTTGCGGGCCGCCTCCTGCTGCAGTGTCGAGGTCGTGAACGGCGCCGCCGGGCGGCGGGTGTAGGGCTTCGTCTCGAGGGAACGGACCGCGAACGCGGCCTCGGCGAGACCTGCGGCCAGCTCCCGCGCCGCCTGCTCGTCCAGGTGCGCGAGCTTGTCGGCGCCCTTGAGCACGCCGTCGTCGCCGAAGTCCCGCCCCCCGGCCACGCGCTTGCCGTCCACGGCGGACAGGCGGGCCGCGAAGGCGACGCCGGCGTCCTCACCGTCGGTGCGGGCGAAGGTGCCGGAGAGGTCCCAGTAGTCGGCGGGGACGAACGCCATGCGCTTCCGCTCGCGCTCGACCACCAGACGGGTGGCCACGGACTGCACCCGCCCGGCGGACAGGCCCGAGGCGATCTTGCGCCACAGCACCGGGGAGATCTCGTAGCCGTAGAGCCGGTCCAGGATGCGCCGGGTCTCCTGGGCGTCGACCAGGTCCTGGTCGAGCTCCCTGAGCTCCCCGAACGCGCGTTCGATGGCCTCGCGGGTGATCTCGGGGAAGGTCAGCCGGTAGACCGGCACCTTCGGCTTGAGCACCTCCAGGAGGTGCCACGCGATGGCCTCACCCTCGCGGTCGCCGTCGGTCGCGAGGTAGAGGGCGTCCGCGTCCTTGAGCTTGCGCTTGAGCTCGGTGACCTTCTTCTTCTTGTCCGGGTTGACCACGTAGTACGGCTCGAAGCCGTGCTCGACGTCCACCGCGAACTTCCCGTACGGCCCCTTCTTGAGCTCCGCCGGCAGCTCCGAGGGCTGCGGGAGGTCGCGGATGTGCCCCATCGAGGACTCGACCTCGTAGGCGTCGCCGAGGTACCCGGCGATGGTCTTGACCTTGGACGGGGACTCCACGATGAGCAGGCTCTTGCCCGTTCCCGGGCTCGGGGTGGCCTTCGCTGGCACGGTGCTCCTTGCTGCGGTCCGCGGTGCTGGTGGCCGCGGGGCTGCTGGACGATCGGGTCGGACGGGCGGACGCGGTTCCGGCCGCCGTTGCGCTCCACCATAACGCGTCCCCGTCATCTGCTCCCGCCCTCGGCCGGGCGGCGGGACGCTCCGGCCCGCCGGTGCGGCCCGCCCGTCCGTCCCGTGGGTCAGGAGGGGAAGCGCTCCGGCTCGTCGGCGATCGTGAACTCGCGGCCCGTGGCGGTCTCGACGTCGATGACCACGAAGTTGTACTTCAGCGTCGGCGCCCACGGCTTCAGGGGCAGGGCCTCCGCCGCCTCGATCTCGGCCCGGGTCTCGAGCCGCCGGGCCTTGCCGTGGACGACCACGGAACGCACCACGTTCTCCTCGGTGACCTCGTCGATCTCGAAGGCCACCTGGTCGTTGACGATGAGGCTCGAGAGCTTGGTGCCCTGGGCCGTCCGGAAGTAGAGCTTTCGCTGGTGGACCACGTAGTTCACCGGGAAGATGTCCACGAGACCCGAGGCCTCCACGGCCAGGCGCCCGTACGGGTGCTCGGCCAGCAGCCGCCACACGGTGTCCCGGTCCAGGGTCTTGACGGGGTTGAGGTTGTCGCCGATGCTCATGCCTCCATCCTCGCACCTGCACGGGCGCGGCGTCGTGACCTCATCCGCCCACGTCCCGGCGCGCCGCCACGAGCTCCTCGGGCACGAGGAAGCCGTCGAGCACGAGGTGGCGCACCTCCTCGGCCACCCGTTCCCGCTCGCCACCCTCCCAGCCCAGCAGGGCGGCGAGCGCGCCGAGGATCTGGCCGGCGCTCAGCTCGCCGTCGCAGGCCCCGGCGAAGCCGGCGGCCTCGCTCGAGAGCACCACCGTGCGCCGCAGCCCGGCGCCCTGCCGGAGGAGGATCACGCCCGGGTGCTCCGCACCGGGGCGCTGGTGGCGCTCCTCCGTGACGTCCTCGGCGGCCACGAGACGGGCCGCCGGCCAGTCGTCCCCATGCTCCGCGAGCCAGTCCGCCCGATCCCACGTGGCCGCGAGCGACGGGGCGAGCGGCTGCTGGACGGGGTGGGGCACGTGCTCGAACCGGCGCAGCGCGCCGCGCCGGGCAGCCGCCGGGCGGCGCAGCCGGATCATCCCGAACCCCACGGCCTGCACCCCGCGCGCGGCGAAGTCGTCGAGGTAGGCGCGGTACGCCTGCTCGTGGTGGGCCTGGTCGCGGGACTCCGCGGCGTCGCGCAGCCAGGTCTCGGCGTACTCCTCGGGCGTGGCGAGCTCCCGCTGGATCCACCACGCGTCGATGCCGTCGGGCACCCAGCGCTCGGGGCGGCGCATCCACCGCTCGGGGGGCGGCACGGCCCGGCCCTCGACGTCCTCGGTGCCGAGGACCTCCCAGTTGCCGAGCAGGTGCGCGGTCGCGCCGGGAGCCAGCACCTCGGGGAGCTCCCGGACGAGACCGGAGACGATCCGGTCCCCGGGCAGGCCGCCGTCCCGGTAGGTGTAGCGGTCCTCCGGGCCCTCGTGCTCGAGGCGCGGCGTGATGACGAACGGCGGGTTGGAGACCACGAGGTCGAACCGCTCGCCCCGCACCGGGTCCAGCAGGGAGCCGAGACGCAGGCTCACCCGGTCCTCGAGCCGGTCCGGGTCGATCCCGAGCTCCCGGGCGTTGAGCAACAGATTGAACCGGGCGAAGCCCAGGGCCCGGTCCGAGACGTCGGTGGCGGTCACGTGCCGGGCGTGCGCCAGGAGGTGGAAGGCCTGGATGCCGCAGCCCGTGCCGAGGTCCAGGGCGCGGCCCACCGGCCGGCGGTCCGTGGTCTGGGCGAGCGTGATCGAGGCCTGGCCGATGCCGAGCACGTGGTCCCGGCGCAGCGCGCCCGGCCGCTGGGACTCGCCGAGGTCGCTCGCCACGTACAGCTCGCCGCCGTCGTCGGACGCGTGCGGGCGCAGGTCCACGGTGGTCCGCAGCCCGCCCTCGGCCGGCTCCACGAGGCCCAGGAGCGCGAGCAGCTCCGGATCCACCGAGGCCTCGGCGAGGACGTCCGAGGGCACGGTGCGGCCGAGCAGGAAGAGGACGACGAGTCCGGCGAGCCCGCGGTCGGGACGACCCGGCGAGCCGAGCGCCGCGTCGAGCGCCCGGAGGGCGGGCACCACCTGGTCACGGGCGAGGGCGTCCATCGCGGCCTCCCCCAGCAGCGCGGCCACGCGGTCGTGGGTGAACCCGGTCCGCAGCAGGCCCGCGTGCAGCTCGGCGAGGCGGGCCGGGTCGTCGGAGCGCGGGGTCCCGGGGACCCGGGAGAGGTCGGGTGCGGGCATTCGGCGCTCCTTCACAGCACGGCGTTCACAGCGGGGCGTTCACGGCAGGGCGGGAACCGGGCCGGGCGGCGTCGTCGTCGGCCTCGGGCCCGTTGCCGCACCCGGTGGGGCAGGTGGCGTCGGGGCGGGAACAGTCCGGGCAGGCCAGGAACAGCGCCCGGCACGTGCCGTCGGCGCAGTTGACGAACCGCGCGGCGGGGGCCCCGCACCGGTCGCAGCGGCCGACCGTCGCGGGCTCCGGGGAGAACTCGACGTGCATGCGGCGGTCGAAGACGTAGAGCGAGCCCTCCCACAGCCCGCCGTCCCCCCGCTCGCGCCCGTACTCCACGATGCCGCCGTCGAGCTGGTAGACCTCCTCGAACCCGCGCCGTCGCATGAGCGCGGACAGCACCTCGCAGCGGATCCCTCCGGTGCAGTAGGTGACGACCGGGCGGTCCTTGAGGTGGTCCCAGGCGCCGGAGTCGAGCTCCGCCAGGAACTGCCGGGTGTGCTCCACCCCCGGGACGAGGGCGCCGCGGAAACGGCCGATCCGCGCCTCGTGGGCGTTGCGCCCGTCGAGGAGGACGACGTCGTCGCGGCGCGCCACGAGGGCGTCGAGCTCCGCCGGGCTCAGGCGTGCCCCGCCCCCGACCACCCCGTGCTCGCCGACCTCGATCTCCCCGGGGGCGCCGAAGGCCACGAGCTCCTCCCGGACCTTGACCGACAGCCGGGGGAAGTCCTCGGCCGAGCCGTCCGACCACTTGAAGGCCATGTCCCGGAACGCCGGGTGGGAGCGGGTGGCGCGCACGTACTGCTTGACCGCGCCCACCTCCCCGCCGACCGTGCCGTTGAGTCCCTGCGGGGAGACGAGGATCCGCCCCCGCAGGCCCAGCCCCTCGCACAGCGCCTGCTGCCAGAGCCGGACCGCGACGGGGTCGGCGAGCGGGGTGAAGAGATAGTGCAGGACGATCCGGTGCTGAGCCACCGCACCAGGCTACTCGCGCGCGGCGGTGCGACGGAGCGCGGAGGCTCCGAGGACGCTCAGTGGCCCAGGCGGAACAGGCGGCCGGTGACCTTCGTGGGCACGACCTCCACGTACTCGAGCTTGGTGGTCTCCAGCCACGGCCGCAGCGGCAGCTCGTCCACCCTCGCCGTCTCCTCGGGGTCGGTCAGCTGGTGGGCCGTCCCGCGGACGAGCACGGACCACGCCTCCCCGCCCTGGGCGTGGTCGACCTGCACGGCCACGTGCTCGTCGAGCACGAGGTGGAGGAGCTTGGTGCCCTTCGCGGTGCGGAAGAAGATGCGCCCGTCGTCGGCCACGAGATTGATCGGGGTGATCTCGATCTCGTCGCCGTCCATGGTGGCGATCCGCCCGAAGCGCGCGCTGTAGAGGTGCTCCCAGCACTGCTCCTCGGACAGCTCCACGACGCGGGGCCGCTGTTCCCGGGCCTCCTTGTCCGGATTGTGCCCGGAGATGTCCATGCGGTTGGTCATGCGCTCATTCTGGCACCCGGCCCGCCCCGTCCGCCGGGAGGACCGTGAAGATGTCGGGGGCCGCCGGCCCGACGTCGGCGAACCCGCGCAGGACGGCGTCCCGGACCTGCTCCTCCCGGGCCGCGGGGACGAGGGCGATCGCGGAGCCGCCGAAGCCCCCGCCGGTCATCCGCGCGCCGAGCGCCCCGGCGGTCAGGGCGGTGTCCACGGCGAGGTCGAGTTCGGGGCAGGACACCTCGTAGTCGTCCCGCAGGGACGCGTGGGAGGCCGTGAGCAGGTCCCCGACGCCGGCCACGTCCCCTTTGCGCAGCAGCTGCACGCACTGCAGGACCCGGCGGTTCTCGGTGAGCACGTGCCGCACCCGGCGGGCCGACTCCTCGTCGAGGGCTCCCAGGTCGGTCTCGGCGGGGACGTCGCGCAGGGAGTCCACGCCCAGGGCCGCGGCCGCGCGCTCGCAGGTCGCACGGCGGGCGGCGTAGCCGCCGTCGGCGTGGGAGTGGGCGACCTTCGTGTCGATCACCAGCACCCGCAGCCCGTGCTCGGCCACCGGCAGGGGCACGAGCTCGGTGGCCAGGGAGCGGCAGTCCAGGAACAGGGCCGATCCGGTCCGGCCCATCAGCGAGGCGGACTGGTCCATGATCCCGGTGGGCGCGCCCACGAACTCGTTCTCCGCCCGCTGGGTCATCCGAGCCATGGCCGGGCGGTCCAGGCCCAGGCCCAGCAGGTCGTCCAGGGCCACCATGGTGGCGACCTCCACCGCGTGGGAGGAGGACAGGCCCGCCCCCACCGGCACGGTGGAGTCCAGCAGCAGCTCGAAGCCGGGCACGGTGACGTCGTCGAGACCGGTCAGCACCGAGACGACGCCGGCCGGGTAGGCCCCCCAGCCCGGCACGGAGCCCGGTGCCGGCCCGGCCACCGGGAATCCCGCCCGCGACAGCCCGGAGCCGTCCGGGGCGTAGGTGGAGGCCAGCTCGACGACGTCGCGCCCGCCCACCCCCGTCCCTGTGTCGCGGCGCAGCCGCACGGCGACCATGGCGGAGCGGTCGATGGCGAACGGGAGCACGAAGCCCTCGTTGTAGTCGGTGTGCTCGCCGATGAGGTTCACCCGTCCCGGCGCGCGCCACACCCCGTCGGGGACGTGCCCGTAGACCTCGGCGAAGCGTTCCGCCAGCCGAGCGGCCCGCGCCCGGTCCTGCGCACCCACCGGTTCCGGAGGACCGGTCCGCACGAGGTCCTGCCCTCCGGCCGGGGTCGCGGTGGGCTCGCGGCTGTGCCGGCTGGTCATCGCGCGGCCTCCCTCAGGCGTGCGGCGGTCTGCTCGGCGCTGACGTCGTTGACGAACGCCCCCATGGCGGCCTCGGAGCCGGCGAGGAACTTCAGCTTGTCCTCGGCCCGGCGCGGGCTGGTCAGCTGCAGGTGCAGCCAACCGGCCTCGCGGTCGGCGGCCGTGACCGGGGTCTGGTGCCAGGCGGCGATGTAGGGGGTGGGGGTCGCATAGAGCCGGTCCACCCGCTGCACCAGCTCCCGGTAGAGGACCGCGAGCTCCTCGCGCTCGGCCCCGTCCAGGGCGGCCAGGTCGGGGACCTGCCGGTGCGGGACCAGGTGGACCTCCAGCGGCCAGCGCGCGGCGTAGGGGACGAAGGCCGAGAAGTGCTCGCCCTCGACCACCATCCGGTCCCCGGCCGCGGCCTCGTCGGCCAGCAGCTCACCCATCAGGGCCCGGCCCGTGTCGGCCAGGTGGGCCCTCGAGCGTGCCGCCAGGCGGGCCGCGTGCGGGGCGGGGTAGGGATAGGCGTAGATCTGACCGTGCGGGTGGTGCAGGGTCACCCCGATCTGCTCACCCCGGTTCTCGAACGGGAACACGTGGCGGATCCCCTCCAGGGCCGAGAGCGCCTCGGTGCGCTGGGCCCAGGCCTCCACGACCGTGCGGGCCCTTTCGAAGGGCAGGGACGCGAAGGAGCCCTGGTGCTCGGGCGTGAACACCACCACCTCGCACCGCCCGTAGGCCGCCGAGGGGGACCCCCACAGCTCCCGCTCCCCCGCCCCGTCCGGGACCGGGAGCACGCCCAGCCCCGGGCCCAGGGAGGGGAAGCGGTTCTCGAAGACCACGACGTCGAAGTCCGCCGCGGGGATCTCGGACTCCCGCCCGCCCACGGACGGGCACAGCGGGCACCGGTCGGCCGGCGGCAGGTGGGTGCGGGCCTGACGGTGGGCGGCCACCGCCACCCACTCCCCGGTCAGCCGGTCGAAGCGCACCTCGCCGTGCCCGGAGCGGGCGTCCAGCGGCCGGCGGTCGACGAGCTGCTCGACGGGCGCGGTGCCGCGGTCGCCGAAGAACACGGCCTCCCGCCCGTCGGCCAGCCGGTGGGTCCGGTG
>NZ_JBISWL010000085.1:0-15011 GCF_044462265.1 Kocuria rhizosphaerae | reverse complement strand
GCGGGGTCGACGATCTTCGTGGACAGCGTGCCGATCCCGTCGATGGCGACCTCCACCTGGTCCCCGGACTTCAGGTAGACCTGCGGGTCCCGGGCACGGCCCACCCCGCCCGGGGTCCCGGTGAGGATGATGTCGCCCGGGCGCAGGGGCAGGATCGTGGAGAGGTAGGAGACCAGGAACGTCGGGGTGAACAGCAGGTCCCCGATGGAGTGCTCCTGCATCGTCTGCCCGTTGACCCGGGTGTGCAGGGTCGCCGTCGCCGGGTCGAACTCGTCGGCGGTGACCATGACCGGGCCCACCGGGGTGGAAGCCGCCCAGATCTTGCCCTGCAGCCACTCCTTGGTCCGGAACTGATACCCGCGCATGGAGATGTCGTTGGCGGCCGTGTACCCGGCGATGTGGCCGGCGGCGTCGGCCTCGGAGACCTTGTGGGCGGTCTTGCCGATGACCACGACGAGCTCGCCCTCCCAGTCCAGCTCCGGGTCCTCCGCCACGGCCTCCACCGGGTCGCCGGGCCCGGTGAGGGTGTCGGCGAACTTCGCGAACATCGTCGGATGGGAGGGCAGGTCCCGGCCCATCTCCTGGATGTGGCTCTTGTAGTTGAGCCCCACGCACAGCACCTTGGACGGGTTGGGCACCAGCGTCTCCAGCCGGGCGTGGGCGGCCTCGTGGCGCGGCCCGGAGGCGTCGGCCGCGATCTGCCGCCAGTTCTCCTGGGCCAGCAGCGCCCCCAGGTCGGGGTAGCCCTCGATCTCGGTGAAGACCTCACCGTCCAGACGGGCGGCGGTCGTGGACCGGTCGGTGCGCAGCGTTGCAAGCTTCATGGGGTTCTGGCCTCCAGGGTCGCGGGGCTTCTCACGTCAGTGTGCATGATCGAGCACGGCTTCCCGGATGTGTGCAGGCCAGGGCGCGGACTGCTCGCCGCCCCACGGCACGAAGACCGTGACGAACTCGCCGTCGGCGGCCGGTCGCCGTGGACCGTCCCCGAAGGCCTCGCCCCAGACGCGGAAGGAGAAGGTCATGGACGTCTCCCCCACCCGCCTCAGCGACACCTCGGTGGTGACCTCCTGACCGAACCAGAGCTTGGCGCGGAAGTTCACCTCGTGACGCACCCGGGGTGCTTGGCCGAAGTAGTCGGGCAGCTCGAGGTCACGGAACAGCTGCGCCTCGCACGCCTCCACGAAGCGCATGATCGCGGAGTTGTGCTGGTGTCCGGCGGCATCGGTGTCGGACCACTCGATGCGACGGACGAGGGTGGCGGTGATGATCGGGGCCTCCACGGATCCTCCTGGTGGTGGGCGGGGGACGAACGGACGGGGACGGGCGGGAGCGGGCCGGGCATCCGGCCCGCTCCCGTGCGGCGGGTGCGGCGGAACCGCCGGGACGGGCTCAGCCGACCGGCTGGCCCTCCCGCTGGGGCGTCCACCGGACGTGCGTGGCCGCCTCCTCCGCGAGCGGGTCGCGCACCAGGGACAGCCGGGGACGGACCGCGTCCGTGCGCGACGACGGCGGCGGGCGCCGCCCGGCCCGGAACTGCTGCGGCCATTCGACCCCGGTCCCGCGGTAGTCCTGCTCCGCGGCCGCGTGCAGGGTCCACTGCGGGTCGTAGAGGTGGGTCCGGCCCAGGGCGCACAGGTCCGCGCGGCCGGCGAGGAGGATCGAGTTGACGTCGTCCCAGGTCGAGATGGCGCCGACGGCGATCACGGCCGCTCCCGTCTGCTTGGCCACCGTCTGGCGGATGACGTCGGCGAACGGGGTCTGGTAGCTGCGCCCGAACTGCGGCTTCTCGTCCTTGGCGACCTGGCCGCTGGAGACGTCCACCCCGTCGGCGCCGTGGGCCACGAAGGCGCGGGCGATCTCGGCGGCGTCCTCGACGGTGTTGCCCTCGGGCATCCAGTCCACGGCCGACAGGCGCACGAGCAGGGGCTTGCCCGCCGGCCAGACCGCCCGTACGGCGTCGAAGACCTCCAGCGGGTAGCGCAGCCGGTTCTCCCGCGACCCGCCGTACTCGTCGGTGCGGTGGTTGGCGACCGGGGAGAGGAAGGAGGAGAGCAGGTAGCCGTGGGCGGCGTGCACCTCGAGCAGGTCGAAGCCGGCCTCGGCGGCACGGCCGGCCGCGTCCACGAACTGCTGCTTCACCTCGTCCATGGCCGCGCGGTCCATGGCCCGCGGCGTCGGGCTGCCGTCCCCGTAGGGCACGGCCGACGGCGCGAGCGTCTCCCAGTTGTTCTCGGGCAGCGGCTCGTCGATGCCCTCCCACATCAGGCGGGTGGAGCCCTTGCGCCCGGAGTGGCCCAGCTGGGCCCCGATCTTGGCGGTGGAGCGGGAGTGGACGAAGTCGACGATCCGCTTCCAGGCCTCCCGCTGCTCGTCGGTCCACAGCCCCGTGCACCCGGGGGTGATGCGCCCGGTGTCGGAGACGCAGACCATCTCCGTCATCACCAGTCCGGCCCCGCCCATGGCCTTGGAGCCGAGGTGGACCAGGTGGAAGTCCCCGGGCACCCCGTCGACGGCCGAGTACATGTCCATCGCGGAGACGACCACACGGTTCTTCAGCTGGAGGTTCCCGAGCCGGTAGGGCTGGAACATCGCCGGGGCCGTGGTGTCCAGGCCCTGCTCGCGGGCGAACGCCCGGTCCACCTCGGCCGCGAAGTCGGGGTCGCGCAGCTTGAGGTTCTCGTAGGTGATGCGGCGGGAGCGGGTGAGCAGGTTGAAGCAGAACTGCACCCGGTCCTGGTCCTTGTACTGTCCGATGGTCTCGAACCACTCCAGGGACGCCTGGGCGGCTCGCTGCGTGGACTCCACGACGGGGCGCCGCTCGGTCTCGTAGGCCTCCAGGGCCTCGTCGACCTGCGGGTGCTCGTGCAGGCACGCGGCCAGCGCCAGTGCGTCCTCCATGGCCAGCTTGGTCCCGGAGCCGATGGAGAAGTGGGCGGTGTGGGCGGCGTCGCCGAGCAGGACCACGTTGCCGTGGCGCCAGTTCTCGTTGCGCACGGTGGTGAAGTTGATCCACTTGGAGTTGTTGGTGAGGATCCGGCGGCCCTGCAGCTCGTCGGCGAAGATCTCCCGCAGCCGGTCCACGGACTCCTCGTCGCTCACTCCCGGCGGGAAGACCTGGTCCTCCGAGGCGTCGAAGCCGGCGGCCCGCCACACGTCCTCGTGCATCTCCACGATGAAGGTCGAGCCCTGATCGGAGTAGGGGTAGCCGTGGATCTGCATCACGCCCCACGGCGTCTCCTTGACGAAGAACTTGAACGCCTCGAAGACCAGGTCCGTGCCCAGCCACATGAACTTGGACCTCCGCGGGTCCAGGTGCGGGCCGAAGACCTCGGGGAAGCGGTTGCGGATCGCCGAGTTCACCCCGTCGGCGGCGAGAACGAGGTCGTGCTCGGCGCTGAGCTGCTCGACGTCGGGGGCCAGGGTGCTGAAACGCAGGTCCACGCCGAGCTGCGCGCAGCGGCGCTGCAAGGTCTGCAGCAGCTCCTTGCGGCCCATGGCCGCGAAGCCCTGCCCGCCCACCGTGGTCATCTCCCCCCGGAAGTGGATGTCGATGTCGGTCCACCGGGCGAAGCGCTCGGCCATGGCCCCGGCCACGACGGTGTCGGCGTTCTCGATCCCGCCGAGGGTCTCGTCGCTGAACACCACGCCGAAGCCGAAGGTGTCGTCGGCGGCGTTGCGCTCCCACACGGTGACCTCGTGCGCGGGATCCAGCTGCTTCATGAGTGCGGCGAAGTAGAGCCCGCCCGGGCCTCCGCCCACAATGGCGATCTTCATGTCAGTTGTTCCTCTTTCGGTGTTCGGGGACTCAGGACGCGGGGGTCCCGGCCGGCTGGGCGTGCTCGTGGGCGGTTTCCTGCTCGACCTGCCGGCGCAGCCGGAAGTGCTGGAGCTTGCCACTGGGATTGCGGGGCAGCTCATCCACGAACCGGAGGTCCCGCGGGTACTTGTAGGGCGCGATCGTCTGCTTGACGAAGTCCTGGATCTCCCGGCGCTTGACGTCGTCCCCGGCCACACCCTCGCGCAGCACGACGAACGCACAGACCACGCTGCCGCGGTCCGGGTCGGGGCGGCCCACCACCGCGGACTCCACGACGTCGGGGTGCAGGTTCACCGCGTTCTCCACCTCGGGGGCGCCGATGTTGTACCCGGAGGAGACGATCATCCCGTCGGTGCGCGCCTGGTAGTAGAAGTAGCCGTCCTCGTCACGGACGAAGGTGTCCCCCGTGACGTTCCAGCCGCCGACGACGTAGTTGAGCTGCCGCTCGTCGTTGAGGTACCGGCACCCGGTCGGGCCGATCACGGCCAACCGCCCGACCTGCCCGGGACCGAGCTCCCGGCCGTCCTCGTCGAGGATCGTGGCGCGGAAGCCGGGCACGGGCCTGCCCGTGGCCTCGGGGCGGATGTCGTCCCCGGCCGCGGAGATGAACACGTGCAGCATCTCGGTGGCGCCGATGCCGTTGACCAGTTGCAGCCCGGTCTGCTCCTCGACCGCCCGCCACGTCTCGGCCGGCAGGTGCTCCCCGGCCGAGACGGCCACCCGCAGGTTCTCCAGCAGGTCTCCCCGACCCTCCTTGAGGATGGCCCGGTAGGCGGTGGGCGCCGTGAACAGGACGGTGACCCCTCGGTCGTGGACCAGTTGGGCGAGTTCCAGCGGGGTGTTGCGCTCGGTGAGCAGGCTGGAGGCGCCGAAGCGCAGCGGGAAGACCACCAGTCCCCCGAGGCCGAAGGTGAACGCCAGCGGCGGGGAGCCGGCGAACACGTCGTCGGGGCGAGGCTTCAGGATGTGCCGGGCGAAGGTGTCCGCGTTGGCCAGGACGTCCCGGTGGAAGTGCATCGTGATCTTCGGGACGCCGGTGGTCCCGGAGGTGGGCCCCAGCAGGGCGACGTCGTCGGCAGCGGTCTCCACGGCCTCGAAGTGGCCGGCCTTGGCCGCGCAGCACTGCACCAGGTCCTCGGGGTCCTCGGAGCCGACCGGCATCAGCAGTACCTGGTCGCCGAGGGCTTCGGCGAGACCCGCCATGAATCTGTGGTCGCTCAGCAGCACCGTCGGGCGGGTGCGCTCCACCAGCTGGGCGACCTCCTCCCCCCGCAGGATCGGCATGGTGGTGACCACGACGGCCCCGGCCTTGAGCACGCCCAGCCAGCAGGCCACCAGCCACGGGTTGTTGGGGGCGCGCAGCATCACCCGGTTGCCGGGAACGATGCCGAGGTCCTCCGTCAGCACCTGCGCGACCTGGTTCGCGCGCCGCTGCAGCTGCCCGTAGGTCCAGGTCTCCCCCTCGGGGGTGTGCAGGGCCGGACGGTCGGCTCCGAACGTCTCGGTGGCCTCGTCGATGAGGACCGCGGCGGCGTTGAGCCGATCGGGGTAGTGCAGCTCGGGAAGGGTGAACTCGAGTGCCGGCCACTGCTCGGCCGGTGGGAGGTTGTCGCGCGTGAAGGTGTCCTCGTGCGCGGAAGGTGAAAGATGCATGACGTCCTCTTCGTCGTGGGGTGCGTCGTGGAACGGGGTGCGCCGGGGTGGGCGAGGCGTCCGGTGCGGATCAGGGGGCGGGGCGGATCATGCCCTCCTGGGCCACAGAGGCCAGCAGGCGGCCGCGGCGGTCGAAGAACTGGCCGCGGACCAGACCGCGGTTGCGCTGCAGGGAGCAGCCGTCCTGGACGTAGAGCACCCACTCGTCGGCGCGGCCGTCACGGTGGAACCACATGGCGTGGTCCAGGCTGGCCGTGACCAGACCGGGATCTGCCCACGCCCGGCCCTGCGAGCGCAGCAGGGGCTCGAGGATCGTGTAGTCGCACACGTAGGCCAGGGCGGCGCGGTGCAGGTCCGGGTCGTCCGGGAGCCGGTCGAAGGCCTTCACCCACACCGCCTGGCGCGGCTGCGTGGATCCGGCGACCTCCGTGTAGACGGGCCCGTCCACGTGCCGCATGTCGAAGGACCGCCCGTGCCCCCAGTACTCGGCCGCCGGCCCGGGCACGCCGGCCAAGGCCTCGGCGGCCGAGGGAAGCACCTCGGGCCCGGGCACCTCCGGCATGACCGGGGCGTCGTCGTCGCCGTCCTCGGGCACCTGGAACGAGCCGGTGGCGTCGTAGACGGGTTTTCCGTTCTGGAAGGCCCGCACGTGGCGGGTGGAGTAGCCGCGGCCGTCGCGCAGGCGCTCGACCTCGTAGCGGACGACGGCGCCGACGTCGACGGGGCGCATGAAGTAGCTGTGCATCGAGTGCAGCACCCGGTCCTCGCCCGTCGAGCGCATCATCGCGGCGGCGGCCTGAGCCACCATGTCCCCGCCGAAGGCCTTGGGCCAGGGCACGTACTGCGTCTCGGCGGCCCAGGCCTCGTCGTAGAGCTGCGCCTCGGCGGGCTGCAGGTGCACGGCCGCCAGGAACGTCGCGGCCGTGTCGGCAGCGGTGCCGTGCGGGGCGGGATCCGTCGTCGGATGCACGGTTCCCTCACACCCGCCGGTAGTCGGCGAGCGTCTCGTCCGGGACGTCCTCGAGGTTCACCACGATGTTCTCCGGGGTGCGCGTGGTGAGCCACACCAGTTCGTCCGTGGTGGACATGTTCGCCTCCACGTGCGGCATGAACGGCGGGACGAACACCCAGTCCCCGGCCGTCATGTCGAGGTACTCCTGGTACTCCTCGCCGAAGTAGATCCGGCCGTGGCCGCGCAGGACGTAGCCGCCCGTCTCGGCCTCACCGTGGTGGTGGGGCAGGGACCGGAAACCCGGCTCGTTGGACACCTGGCCGAACCAGATCTTCGTGGCCGGGGTGTGCTGGACGCTCACGCCGGACACGCGGTGCGCCCCGCCGGACTGCTTCGTGTCCGAGTACTCCTGCCCGTGGCGGGTCACGACGGGCACCACGCGCCCGTCGGTTCCGGCGTAGACGCTGTTGTCACCCTCGGTGCGGTACTGGCTGACCGTGCTCATCGGATGTCCTCCCTCACTTTGTATGTCGTCTTTCTGACGACCGTCACGTACAGTGAATGTTACACACCTCACAGGGGTCGTGCCAGAGGGACTTCCGACCCCCTCGCGAAGGACAGGAGAATCACCATGGAGCCGATCAGGACGGAGTCATCCACCATGCAGAACGTCGTCGTCAACCCCGCCGCTCTTCCCGCGCCCTCCGGCTACGCCCACGCGGTGCGCGCCGGCAGCACCGTCTACCTCGGCGGGCAGACCGCCCTGGACCAGGACATGCGGATCGTGGAGGGCGGGATCGTCGAGCAGTTCGTGCAGGCCTTCCGCAACGTGCTCACCGCCCTGGAGGAGGCCG
Organism: Kocuria rhizosphaerae; assembly: GCF_044462265.1. Taxonomy (NCBI): domain Bacteria; kingdom Bacillati; phylum Actinomycetota; class Actinomycetes; order Micrococcales; family Micrococcaceae; genus Kocuria; species Kocuria rhizosphaerae. The sequence continues at coordinate 7,735 of NZ_JBISWL010000085.1, read as the reverse complement.
GCGGCAGGCCCGAGGATCTCGTGAGCGTGACCATCTACCTCACCGACGTGGACGACTACATGGCCCACGGCAAGGAGATCGGCCGGCTCTGGCGCGAGATGGCCGGGCGCAACTATCCCGCGATGGCGGGGATCGGCGTCACCCGGCTGTGGCAGAAGGAAGCCCTGATCGAGATCCAGGGCGTGGCGGTGATCCAGGACCGGGAGTAGCCCCCGCCGGGCGCCGTCGGCTACTCCGCGCCGGCGAGGACGCGGCGCGCGTGGACCTCGGCGGGCGCCTGGAGCTGGCGGTGCAGCTCCCCGAACAGCCGCTCGGCCACCATGCCGTGCCATCCCTCGGGCAGCAGCTCCAGCGGCAGCCCCGGGTCGAGGTAGGGCAGGCGGCGCCACTCGGTGACCATCGTGATGTAGGCGGCGAAGGCGGCGCGCTCGCGCTCGCCGTCGCCCGCCGCGCCGGCGTCCTCGATCCACCGTTCGCGCACGGGCGCGTGGCGGGCCACGAAGTCCGCGTACTGCGCCTCGAGCGCCGCGAGGTCCCACCACTGCCCGACGGCGTCGCTCATCTCGCGCGCCCCGAGGTAGTCGCCGCGGAACCAGTCGATGTACTGGGAGAGGTCGTGACGGTCCATGTAGGCGTGGGCGGCGCCCCGCAGGTGCTCCGGGGCGATCCACACCCCGGGGGCCACGGCACCGAAGCCCATCCGGATGAGCCCGCTGCGGATCTGGTGCCGCAGGTGGCGCTGCTTCTCCGGGACGGTGAAGACCGCGAGGATCCAGTGGTCGGTCAGCGCCGCGCGCCGGGCGCCGAAGATGCGCTCGTCGCCCTCGCGGAAGGTCTCCTCGAGGCCGGGGGCGAGCGCGTAGCCGCTGAGCCCGGAGATCTTGACGCTGCGCAGGACACCGCGCTTCTTCAGCCGGGAGATGGAGGACCGGACGGCGGGGGCGTCGACGCCGAGGTCGGCCATGAGACGGATGAGCCCGGCCACCGGGAGCGCGCCGCCGTGGGAGCGGCCGTAGAAGCCGAACAGGGTGATGATCAGCTGCTGGTGGTTCAGCGGGCCGGCCTCGGCGCGGCCACGGGTGCCGTTGCCGCTGTCATCGATGCTCATGGGTGACACCCTAGCGGCGCCCGGACTCCGGGGACTCGGCCCGGATCGCCGGCGGCTCGGGTTCCGCGGTCGGTCTCTCCTCGGGGGACGGCGGACGACGACGAGGTGAGGCGCTCGGCCGTAAACCGAGGAGAGTCATCGGGTCGACAGCCGGCCTCCGAATCACGGAGGCTTGAGCCATGACCGACCTGACCGGCCGCACCGTGCTGATCGCCGGCGCCACCAGCGCGTCCGGTCTGGCGGCGACGCGGACCCTGACCGCGGCCGGGGCCCGCGTCCTCGCCACGGGCCGCAGCGCGGAGAAGCTCCGTCCCCTCGCAGCGCTCGGGGCCGAGGTGGAGACGGTCGACCTTGCGGACGAACGCGCCGTGCTCGACCTCGTCCACCGGCTGCACGAGCGCGGCTCGTCGATCGACGGGCTCCTCCATCTCGTCGGCGGCTGGCGCGGCGGCGGCGGGCTCGCAGGCCAGACGGAGGAGGACTACCGGGTCCTGGAGACCTCCTTCACCGCGCTGCGCCATCTGAGCCGCGCCGTCGACGACGACCTGCGGGCCTCGCCCGCGGGGCGGCTGGCGATCGTCTCCTCGATCGCGGTCACCCGCCCGCTGGCGGGTGGCGCCAACTACGCCGCCGTGAAAGCCGCGAGCGAGGCCTGGACCCGGGCGGTGGCGCAGGGCTACGCGAAGGCGGCCCGCGACGCCGGCGAACCGCTGCGCGCCGCGGCCGTGATCTTCCGCGTGAAGGCCCTGGCCGGCCTGGAGGAGCGTCTCGCCGCCGCCTACGCCGGCCTCTGGGACGCCGAGGCCCCGGCACTGAACGACTCGACGATCGACCTCCAGGGGACAGCGTCGGGCACCACGTGACGACGCCCCGTGACGCCGGGCCGAGCACCCGCTGCGCCTCGGAGAGGATCCGGGTCGTTCCGGACGGTGTGCACGCGCACGGCAGGTCCGCCCTCCTGGACGGGCATCCGGTCGTTCAGACGGTGCGCACCGCGGTGGGCTCGTAGACCATGGCCGAGCTCGTCGCCGGTCCGTGGCAGGTCAGCTGCCGCGGCGGGGCGGCGTGGGAGTGCAGCTCGACCTCGACGAGCCCCGGGCGGGGTGGGCGGCCGGCGAGACGGATCCGCCAGCGGTCGCCGTCGCGGACGGTCTCGGCGACCGTGTAGTCGTGGCGGCCGGCCGGACCGAAGCGGCCGAGCGCGGCCGCGACCGCGGCCTGCTGCGGCGGGAAGAGATCGGTGTACCCGCGCAGATGCTCCGCGTGGATCCGGCCGGCGAGATGCTCCTCGACCGTGGTGACAGCGGACCCCGCGTCGAGGCCTCCGTAGTAGACGCCGTCCGGGGCGACGACGACGTTGGCGGCGAACCTGTCGCCACCGACATGCGAGGACTCCCAGACCAGCTCCGGCCAGCGCTCGCTCAGGGCAGCTCCCACGGGACGCCCGCGCACCGCACAGCAGGGATCGTGCTGACCGTGGGCGCAGACCAGCAGGACCGGTGGACGGCCGAGCTCTCCGGGGACGCCGAGGGCTGTGGCGATCTCCGCCAGGTCCTCGTCGCGGCTCCACGTTCCCCAGTGCTGACGATCGGCGCCGGAGTCGTCCTGGCGCAGCACGGCCCACCGGCCGGGGCCCTCACGGCTCCGGCGGCCGTGTCGCCGGACCAGCAGCACTCGCGCCCGAGCTGCCTGCGCGGCGGAGAACACGAGGGCCTTGGTCTCGGCCTCCAGATCCAGGCCGTCGAAACCGTTGACCGGCCACCCGCCTCGGTGCTCGACGAGGACCCACGCGTCGCCGCGCGGCGCGGTGCCCGCCATCGGGTCGCCGCGCTCCCGGGCGCCGTCGGCGCACCAGTAGCGGCACGTGGCGTTCACGGCGGCGGAGTCACTGGTCACGGTGTCACTGGTCACGGAATCACTGGTCACAGGGAACGAGGACCCCCGCCCGCAACAGTCGTTCGGCGAGGTCGACGCCCAGCTCGCCCGCGGTGTGGACCCCGCCGTCGAGGAGGCGCGTGACCGAGGGCAGGTCGGTCTCCGGGAAGTCGAGCCAGCCCACGCGCGTGCTCAGGCGCGTGCCGTCCAGCCGTGCTTCCAGGGCGCCTCGCAGCCGTACGGAGGACCCGGGGCCCAGACCGTCAACGGCGGCGAGCTGGGCGAGCGGCCCCAGCGGGGCCGGGCGCCCCTGTCCTCGCCGGGTGCGGTGGAACCGAGCGGTGGGATCGGCCTCGGCGAGCGCGGCGGCCAGCCGCTCACGGACGGTGTCGATCTCCCCGCCCGGTCCGTCGACGCCCAGGGGCAACGACCCGCGCATCTCCGGGTCCTCGGCCAGCAGGACCAGCGCATCCTGGGCGAGGTGCTCGGCCAGGCCATAGCGGGTCCAGGTGTGGATCCCGAGCGTGAGGTGGATGGAGACCGCCCCCTGCGCCTGGGCCGCGTGCAGCCAGCCGCGCGGAAGGTAGAGGGCGTCGCCGGGCTCGAGCACGGTGTCGATGCAGGCCGCGCCCTTCGCGGCCTCGGCGACGGCGGAGCGGCGATCGGTCCAGGGTTGATCACGCAACGGGTCCGGGTGGACGGGCTCATGGATGATCCAACGCTTGGTCCCCGCGATCTGCAGCACGAAGACGTCGTGGACGTCGTAGTGGTCGTCGAACCCGCGGTTCTGCGGCGGGGTGATGTAGGCGTTGGCCTGCACCGGATGCCCGAGCTCGGCGCTCAGCTCGGTGCTGAACTCCGCGACCGGCTCCCACGTGCGGTGCAGGGCCTGCAGGACGAGCGTGGCGCCGTCGGCGAACTTCCGCCACAGCGCGGTGTCGTCGAGCTGGTCGGGAACGGTGGCGCCGACCCCGGCGGGGGACGTGAAGGTCGAGTCGGGGAACGTCGAACCGTCCTTGGCGACGCGCAGGAAGGGCGTGCGCAGCCCGCGGCGCGAGATCAGCTCGTCGGCGGCGTCGGCGGAGAACAGGTCGGAGAAGCCGCCCGCCCGGCGTGTGAGCAGCGGTGCCCGGCCCCAGACCTCACGGGCGAACCGCTCCCGGCCGACGTCGATCAGGCGGGTCTCCAGGACCCCGGAGCCACCAGGGGCGCCGGGGTCCTGCCCGTCAGCGCGGACGGCGTCCACCCTCAGCTGCTTCGTTCTGCGGCTCCACTGTCCGCGCCGCCGTCGGCGCCGCCGTCCGCGCCGCCGTCGTGGGCACCCGGGGTGCCGGCCGCTCCACCGTCGGCCGGGCCCTCGGCTCCACTGTCGGCACCACTGTCGGCACCACTGTCGGCGCCGCCGTCGGCGCCACCGTCGGCGTCACCGTCGGCACCCGGGGTGCCGGCCGCCCCACCGTCGGCGGGGCCTTCGGCTCCGCTGTCGGCGCCGCCGTCCGCACCGCCGTCGTGGGCACCCGGGGCGCCGAGGGCTCCACCGTCGGCGGGACCTTCCTGCTGGCTCGGATCCTGCTGTGCATCAGTCATGTTGGCCTCCCAGATTCGAGTGACCGGGCCGTCACCGGCACCGGGTCACCAGGACAGGCGATCCCTGAGCGACACCGCCCATGTCGAGGCTATCCGTGGCGCACGGGGGAGGGAACAGTTCCGGCTTCCTCGGCCCTCGCGTGACCTGAACGATGTCCGGCGCGACGTGCACCGCCTCCGCAGAGTGCCCGACGACGGCTCGCGCTCAGAGCTCGTCGATCCGCCGGTAGCGGGACGGCGTGGTGCCCGTGGTGGCCCGGAAGTGCCGGTTGAAGTTGGAGAGGTTCGGTTGCCGCCCTGCTCGCCTGCCGTTCGGTGGCCTGGTGCTGAGCAGTGCCGTGCATACGCTTCGGTCATGAGCCCAGTGTCCCGACATAGCCAAGAGTTCAGCGTTGAATCGCCCGGACTGGGTTGGTGTACCCGGGACCCCGAGGAGCGGCGCCGTCAGGGCCCGTTCCTCTACTGACACTTCCAGGTCGGAGGGAACATCGTCTTCGAGGTGGATCTTGATGGCGTCAAGGTCAGCGATGGTGGGCCGCACGCCGGGTGCGGAAGGCCGTGGATTTCCTGCAGCGTCTGCGCACGGAGGAGCGCTCCGCCGACACCGCGTGACCGCCGCACGGTTCAGTCCCGGGTGGTGGTGTCGACGGGCTCGGGCTCGGTCTCGGCGGCGGCCCGGCCAGCGAGGCCGTGACCTGTCCTAAGGTTCGCTTACCTCTGTCGTTTGTCCGTGCATCAGTCCCGAAGGCAGTAAGGATGTGGGTCCCAATGTGTCCGGCGCCGCCGGTCATCGGCCAGCTCACAGCCGTTGCGCTCCGTCCGCCGGGAGGACCGTGAAGATGTCGGGGGTCGCCGGCCCGACGTCGGCGAACCCGCGCAGGACGGCGTCCCGGACCTGCTCCTCCCGGGCCGCGGGGACGAGGGCGATCGCGGAGCCGCCGAAGCCCCCGCCGGTCATCCGCGCGCCGAGCGCCCCGGCGGTCAGGGCGGTGTCCACGGCGAGGTCGAGTTCGGGGCAGGACACCTCGTAGTCGTCCCGCAGGGACGCGTGGGAGGCCGTGAGCAGGTCCCCGACGCCGGCCACGTCCCCTTTGCGCAGCAGCTGCACGCACTGCAGGACCCGGCGGTTCTCGGTGAGCACGTGCCGCACCCGGCGGGCCGACTCCTCGTCGAGGGCTCCCAGGTCGGTCTCGGCGGGGACGTCGCGCAGGGAGTCCACGCCCAGGGCCGCGGCCGCGCGCTCGCAGGTCGCACGGCGGGCGGCGTAGCCGCCGTCGGCGTGGGAGTGGGCGACCTTCGTGTCGATCACCAGCACCCGCAGCCCGTGCTCGGCCACCGGCAGGGGCACGAGCTCGGTGGCCAGGGAGCGGCAGTCCAGGAACAGGGCCGATCCGGTCCGGCCCATCAGCGAGGCGGACTGGTCCATGATCCCGGTGGGCGCGCCCACGAACTCGTTCTCCGCCCGCTGGGTCATCCGAGCCATGGCCGGGCGGTCCAGGCCCAGGCCCAGCAGGTCGTCCAGGGCCACCATGGTGGCGACCTCCACCGCGTGGGAGGAGGACAGGCCCGCCCCCACCGGCACGGTGGAGTCCAGCAGCAGCTCGAAGCCGGGCACGGTGACGTCGTCGAGACCGGTCAGCACCGAGACGACGCCGGCCGGGTAGGCCCCCCAGCCCGGCACGGAGCCCGGTGCCGGCCCGGCCACCGGGAATCCCGCCCGCGACAGCCCGGAGCCGTCCGGGGCGTAGGTGGAGGCCAGCTCGACGACGTCGCGCCCGCCCACCCCCGTCCCTGTGTCGCGGCGCAGCCGCACGGCGACCATGGCGGAGCGGTCGATGGCGAACGGGAGCACGAAGCCCTCGTTGTAGTCGGTGTGCTCGCCGATGAGGTTCACCCGTCCCGGCGCGCGCCACACCCCGTCGGGGACGTGCCCGTAGACCTCGGCGAAGCGTTCCGCCAGCCGAGCGGCCCGCGCCCGGTCCTGCGCACCCACCGGTTCCGGAGGACCGGTCCGCACGAGGTCCTGCCCTCCGGCCGGGGTCGCGGTGGGCTCGCGGCTGTGCCGGCTGGTCATCGCGCGGCCTCCCTCAGGCGTGCGGCGGTCTGCTCGGCGCTGACGTCGTTGACGAACGCCCCCATGGCGGCCTCGGAGCCGGCGAGGAACTTCAGCTTGTCCTCGGCCCGGCGCGGGCTGGTCAGCTGCAGGTGCAGCCAACCGGCCTCGCGGTCGGCGGCCGTGACCGGGGTCTGGTGCCAGGCGGCGATGTAGGGGGTGGGGGTCGCATAGAGCCGGTCCACCCGCTGCACCAGCTCCCGGTAGAGGACCGCGAGCTCCTCGCGCTCGGCCCCGTCCAGGGCGGCCAGGTCGGGGACCTGCCGGTGCGGGACCAGGTGGACCTCCAGCGGCCAGCGCGCGGCGTAGGGGACGAAGGCCGAGAAGTGCTCGCCCTCGACCACCATCCGGTCCCCGGCCGCGGCCTCGTCGGCCAGCAGCTCACCCATCAGGGCCCGGCCCGTGTCGGCCAGGTGGGCCCTCGAGCGTGCCGCCAGGCGGGCCGCGTGCGGGGCGGGGTAGGGATAGGCGTAGATCTGACCGTGCGGGTGGTGCAGGGTCACCCCGATCTGCTCACCCCGGTTCTCGAACGGGAACACGTGGCGGATCCCCTCCAGGGCCGAGAGCGCCTCGGTGCGCTGGGCCCAGGCCTCCACGACCGTGCGGGCCCTTTCGAAGGGCAGGGACGCGAAGGAGCCCTGGTGCTCGGGCGTGAACACCACCACCTCGCACCGCCCGTAGGCCGCCGAGGGGGACCCCCACAGCTCCCGCTCCCCCGCCCCGTCCGGGACCGGGAGCACGCCCAGCCCCGGGCCCAGGGAGGGGAAGCGGTTCTCGAAGACCACGACGTCGAAGTCCGCCGCGGGGATCTCGGACTCCCGCCCGCCCACGGACGGGCACAGCGGGCACCGGTCGGCCGGCGGCAGGTGGGTGCGGGCCTGACGGTGGGCGGCCACCGCCACCCACTCCCCGGTCAGCCGGTCGAAGCGCACCTCGCCGTGCCCGGAGCGGGCGTCCAGCGGCCGGCGGTCGACGAGCTGCTCGACGGGCGCGGTGCCGCGGTCGCCGAAGAACACGGCCTCCCGCCCGTCGGCCAGCCGGTGGGTCCGGTG
>NZ_JBISWL010000084.1:0-30444 GCF_044462265.1 Kocuria rhizosphaerae | reverse complement strand
GGCACGCGACGCGTGCCCGGGGCCTGCGGGATCAGCGGGCGGTGGCCCGCCGGATCACTTGCTCTCGAAGATCCCGCGCATCAGCTGCGCGGTCTCGGACGGGGTCTTGCCGACCTTCACGCCGACCGCCTCGAGGGCCTCCTTCTTGGCCTGGGCGGTGCCCGAGGAGCCGGAGACGATGGCGCCGGCGTGGCCCATGGTCTTGCCCTCCGGGGCGGTGAAGCCCGCGACGTAGCCGACGACCGGCTTGGTCACGTGCTCCTTGATGAAGTCCGCGGCCCGCTCCTCGGCGTCGCCGCCGATCTCGCCGATCATCACGATGGCCTCGGTCTCGGGATCCGCCTCGAACGCCTCCAGCGCGTCGATGTGCGTGGTGCCGATGACCGGGTCGCCGCCGATGCCGATGGCCGTGGAGAACCCGATGTCCCGCAGCTCGTACATCATCTGGTAGGTCAGGGTGCCGGACTTGGAGACCAGCCCGATCTTGCCCTTGCCGGTGATGTTCGCCGGGGTGATGCCCACGAGCGACTCCCCGGGGGTGATGATGCCGGGGCAGTTCGGCCCGATGATGCGGGTCCTCTGGCGGCCGTTCTCGTCGGTCCGCGACTTCGCGTACGCCCAGAACTCCGCGGAGTCCTGCACGGGAATGCCCTCGGTGATGACGACCACCAGGGAGACCTCGGCGTCGATCGCCTCGACCACGGCGTCCTTCGTGAAGGCCGGGGGCACGAAGACGATCGAGACGTCGGCGCCGGTCCTCTCGACGGCCTCGGCGACGGTGCCGAACACCGGCAGCTCGACGCCGTTGCCGTCCTTGTCCTGGTGGGACACGGTGGTCCCGGCCTTGCGGGCGTTGACGCCGCCCATGACCTGGGTGCCCGCCGCCAGCATGCGCGCGGTGTGCTTGGTGCCCTCGCCGCCGGTGATGCCCTGAACGATGACCTTGGAGTCCTTGTTCAAAAAGATAGCCATAGCTTTTGGTTCCTCAGTTGTGGTCGGCGGGTTACTTGGCGGCGTGGGCGAGCTCGGCGGCCTTGTCCGCGCCCTCGTCCATGGTCTCCGCGAGGGTGACCAGCGGGTGGTCGGCGTCGGCGAGGATGCGGCGGCCCTCCTCGACGTTGTTGCCGTCCAGACGGACCACGAGCGGCTTGTCCTCCTCGCTGCCGAGGATCTCGAGAGCCTTCACGATGCCGTTGGCCACGGCGTCGCACGCGGTGATGCCGCCGAAGACGTTCACGAACACGGACTTGACCTGGGGGTCGGAGAGGATCACGTGCAGGCCCGCGGCCATGATCTCGGCCGAGGCGCCGCCGCCGATGTCCAGGAAGTTCGCCGGCTTGACGTTGCCGTGCTTCTCCCCGGCGTAGGCCACGACGTCGAGGGTCGACATGACCAGGCCCGCGCCGTTGCCGATGATGCCGACCTCGCCGTCGAGCTTCACGTAGTTGAGGTCGTTCTCCTTGGCCATCTCCTCCAGCGGATCGGCGGCCGACTTGTCCACGAGCTCGGCGTGCTCCGGCTGCCGGAACTCGGCGTTCTCGTCGAGGGTGACCTTGCCGTCGAGGGCGATGACCTGCCCCTCGCCGGTCTTCACGAGCGGGTTCACCTCGACGAGGGTCGCGTCCTCCTTCTTGAAGACGTCCCACAGCTTCACGAGGACGGGGACCACCTTCGCGGCGGTCTCGTCGTCGAACCTGGCCTCACGGACGATCTCCTCGGCCTTCGCCTCGGTGATGCCCTCGGTCGGGACCACCTCGACACGGGCCAGGGCCTCGGGCCGCTCGACGGCGAGCTGCTCGATCTCCACGCCGCCCTCGACGGAGCACATGGCCAGGTAGGAACGGTTGGCGCGGTCCAGGAGGATCGAGAAGTAGTACTCCTCGGCGATGTCCGCGCCCTGCGCGATCATGACCCGGTGCACCGTGTGGCCCTTGATGTCCATGCCGAGGATCTGCTGGGCGTACTCGTAGGCCTCGTCGGCCGTCTTGGCGACCTTCACGCCGCCGGCCTTGCCGCGTCCACCGACCTTGACCTGGGCCTTGACGACGGTGACGCCACCGATCTTCTCGGCGGCGGCCTTTGCCTCTTCCGGAGTGGTCGCGACGATGCCCTGGAGCACGGGAACGCCGTGCTTCTCGAACAGGTCGCGCGCCTGGTATTCGAACAGGTCCACGGGTGAAAGCCCTTCTTCGTCGAAGTCGTGGGCCGACGGTGACCCGGGCAGTGCGCGGGTCACCCTCCGGCCTGTTGGTGAACGGAGTGCCGCGCACCGTCCCGGCCGAAACCTGACCGGCGCCTCCGGACCGTTCCGCGGGACCCTCCGCGGGCGCGGCACGGTCCGGCGCACTCCCTTCTACGAGACTGTAGTCCATCCTGAATCGGCGGCCGCAACCGGGGCAGCGCACGTCGTCCCGGGCGTTTCTTGATTGACTGAGCACATGAGCTCCGTCGACCCCCCCGAGAACTTGGCGTTCGCGCCCGCCGATCCGGGCTTCCTCGTCTCGATCGCCACCTTCGCCTTCGTGGCTCTGGGCCTCGAGGCCGTGGTCGACGGCACGATCCTGACGCTCACCGGGGAGATCCCGGACGTCTACCCGCTGGGCTGGCAAGTCCTCGCCTGGCTCTGCCTGGGCGCGGTGTGGTGGGCGATCCATCGGGGCCTCGTGGCGTGGCTGCGGCACCGCGCGGCAGACCCCGAGGTGCCCGAGCAGTTGTCCGTCGATCCGGCGGACGACCACCGGAGGACGACCACCGCCCTGGTCCTGTTCGTGCTCGCCGTCCTGGTCGGGGTGATCCTTCCCGTCTTCCTCGTGGGTCAGTGGCGGCTGCAGCCGGTCCAGCTCTACCTCGACCTCTACGCCGACTACGGCGGGGGCGCCTGGCTCGGCCTCCTGGGCTTCGCGGCCTACCACGTGGGCCGTTCGCTGCTGCTCGCCCTGGTCCTCACGTGCGTCCAGCGCGCCGTGGAGCAGCGGTGGACCGCGCGGTGGACCCGCGCGCTGCCGGTGGGTGGAGCGGTTCTGGGCGCGCTCCTGGCCCTGCCCGGTCTCGTGCTCGGCGGCTGGGCGGCAGCGGTCTCCGCTCTCACGTGCTGCACGCTGCTGGGCCTCGTGCACAACCTGACCGGCCGGTCCCTGCGCTGGACCGCCCCCGCGGCGGTCGCCGTGCTGCTCTTCCTCTGACCCCCGCCACCCCGCTGCCGGGTGCACAGCAGATGCCGTATCCGGGGACACGTGAACGCCGGCAACCGGGCACTCACCATGAAGAGCGCACGAGGGGGGCCAGCCGGACTCCACGGCTGCGGGCGGCGCAGGCGACGACGACTCCGCCGGTGCTTGTCCGGGTCCATGCCGAAACCCTTGCCCCCGCCCGAGTCGCTCGCCGGTCGGGCGTTCACGTCCATGCGGGCTGCCCGGCTGGGCGTGCCGTACGGCCGGCTGCGCCGGCGGGACCTGACCACCCCGAGCCGGGGAGTGCGCGTTCCGGGTGGCGCGAATCCACCGATCGGCCAGGTCATGGCCGTGCTGCGAGAGGTCAGCGCTCTGTGCGCCGCCTCCCACACGACCGGGGCGCGGCTCTGGGACATGAGGCTGCCCACCCGCCTGCTGCCAGACCCCTGGCTGCACCTCAGCACACCACTGGGCCAGGGGCGGCTGCGGCGGCGCGGCGTGGTGGGCCACCGGCAGCGGTTGCTGCCCGAGGAGGTCGTCGAGCGCGACGGCATACGGCTCACGTCCCCCGCACGCACGTGTCTCGACCTGGAGCCCCTGCTCTCCGTCACGGAACTGGTGGGGTCGGGCTCCTTCCCCGAGACCCTGCTGCGCCTGGCACTGGAGGACGCCGGGTTCTCCGGCCTCGTTCTGGACCTGGCGCTCCGCGCCCCCGACGGGTTCCCGGAGGTGCAGCCCGACATCGCCCTGCCGGAGCACTCTCTGTCGGTGCCGTTCGAGGGCGGCCACCACGACACAGCCGGGCAGCGTGTGCGGGACATCGAGCGTCAGCGACGCACCGGGTCCCACGGCTGGAGGGAGGTGCGGGTCACCTGGGCCGACCTGCACACGGCGGTGGCGGGCCCTCAGGGGCCCGAGCCGCGGGCCGTCGCCCTGGTCCGCCGTGCGATCGACGACGCACGGCGGCGCCGAGGGCACGGCTGCTGTCGCTGTGGCCGCGCGGAAGCGTCGACAGCTGTGCCTCCGCGCAGGAGGGCGAGGAGGGGTCAGCCCACCTTCGTCAGCGGGGCGTAGCGCAGCAGCAGGCGCTTCTCGTCCCCGCCGAAGCGGACCTTCGCCACGGTCTTGTCCCCGGCGCCCTCGAGGGAGACGACCGTGCCCTTGCCGAACGCCGTGTGGTCCACGGAGTCGCCCACGGCGAGCCTCGGGATCTCCTTGTTGGGCTGGACCCGGCCCGCGGCGGTGGCGCGGGTGGGACCCAACCGTTCGAAGGCCGCGTTCGAGGACGCCGCCGCGCCCCAGTACGAGCCGCGCATCGCATCGCGCTGCCCGCCGCCGTGCCCCGGCGCCCCCCAGCCGGCGGGCGCGGACGAGCCCTCGCGCTTCCAGTCGACGAGCTCGGCCGGGATCTCCTCCAGGAACGGGCTCGCCGGGTTGTACTGCGACTGTCCCCACATGGAGCGGAACTCGGAGCGGGTCAGGTAGAGGCGCTCACGGGCACGGGTCAGACCGACGTAGGCCAGGCGCCGCTCCTCCTCCATCTCCTTCTCGTCCGTGAGGGAGCGCTGGTGCGGGAACAGGCCGTGCTCCATCCCGGTGAGGAAGACCACCGGGAACTCGAGGCCCTTGGCGGTGTGCAGGGTCATGAGGGTGACCACGCCCTGGGCGCGCGCCTCGGCGACCTCCGCCGCGATCTGCTCCGCGCTCGGCCCGCCCTCACCGGCGGGCCGGGTCGGGATCTGGTCGGCATCGGCCACGAGGGAGACGTGCTCGAGGAACTCCGGCAGCCCGGCGTCCGGACGGTCCCGCTCGAACTCGCGCACCACGGCCACGAGCTCGGCGAGGTTCTCCACCCGGGACTCGTCCTGTGGGTCCTGGGAGTTGCGCAGAGCCGCGAGGTAGCCGGACTGCTCCAGGACCGCTTCGAGAACCGTGGCGGCCCCCGCGCTCTCGGCGACCGAGGCGAGGTCGTCCATGAGCTGGACGAAGGCCTTGACCGCGTTCAGTGAGCGGGTGGCCATCCCGGGAGCCTCCTCGGCACGGCGCAGCGCCGCCATGAACGAGATGCGCTCGCGCTCCGCGAGCGCTGCGGCGGCCCCCTCCGCACGGTCGCCGATGCCCCGCTTGGGCTCGTTGACGATGCGCCTGACGTTGATGTCGTCGTCCGGGTTGACGATGGAGCGCAGGTAGGAGAGGGCGTCCTTGATCTCCTTGCGCTCGTAGAAGCGGGTCCCGCCCACCACCTTGTACGGCAGCCCGACGCGCATGAGGATCTCCTCGAGCGAGCGGGACTGCGCGTTCGTGCGGTAGAACACGGCGACGTCCCCGGGGCGGTACCCGTCCTCGTCCTGGAGGCGGTCGATCTCCTCCGCGATGAACCGTGCCTCTTCGTGCTCGTTCTCGGCCGCGTACCCGGTGATCTTCTCGCCGCTGCCGGAGGCCGTCCACAGGCGCTTGTCCCGGCGGCCCTTGTTCTGGGCGATCACGGCGTTGGCCGCCGTGAGGATGTTCTGGGTCGAGCGGTAGTTCTGCTCCAGGAGAATGGTGCGCGCCTGCGGATAGTCCTGCTCGAAGTCGACGATGTTGCGGATGTCCGCCCCGCGGAAGGCGTAGATCGACTGGTCCGAGTCGCCCACCACGGTCAGCTCGGCGGGCGGCACGGGGCCCGTGCCCGTCCCGGTGCCCACGAGCTCGCGGACGAGGGCGTACTGCGCGTGGTTGGTGTCCTGGTACTCGTCGATGAGCACGTGCCGGTAGCGCCGACGGTAGTACTCGGCCACCTGCGGGAAGGCCCGGAGCATGTGCACGGTCTGGGCGATGAGGTCGTCGAAGTCCATGGCGTTGGCCGCGCGCAGCCGTTCGGTGTAGCCCCGGTAGACCTGGGCCACCGCGCTCTCGAAGGGGTCGGTGCCCGAGGCCCTGGCCAGGTACGTCTCGTCGTCCACGAGCTCGTTCTTCAGCGCGGAGATCCTGTGCTGGATGCTCTTGGGCGCGAAGCGCTTCGGGTCGAGGTCGTGCTGCTTGGCCACGAGGGTGATCAGGCGCAGGGAGTCCGCGGAGTCGTAAATGGAGAAGGTCGACCTCAGCCCCACGGTGGCCGCCTCGCGCCGGAGGACCCGCACGCAGAAGGAGTGGAACGTGGAGATGGTCATGGAGCGGGCGGAGTCCCCGACGAGCTCGACGACGCGCTCCCGCATCTCGGCGGCGGCCTTGTTGGTGAACGTGATCGCCAGGATCTCGCCCTGGTGCGCCCGCCCGGTGGCCAGGAGGTGGGCGATGCGGTGCGTCAGCACCCGGGTCTTGCCGGAGCCCGCGCCGGCGACGATCAGCAGCGGCGACCCGGAGTGCTCGACCGCGGCCCGCTGCGGCTCGTTCAGCCCCGCCACGAGGGCGTCCGCGGGGACGGAGCGGCGCGGGACGTCGTCGTCCGGGCGCGCCGGAACGGCGGAGGGCAGGAGAGGATTGTCGAAGAGGTAGTCCATCGTGGCCCCAGTCTACCGAGGGCCGGGGACACGGTCCGTCCGGCTCAGACGAAGTGCAGATCGAGCCGGTGCCGCCCGTTGTCGTCCTGGACCCACAGCTCCGAGTCCGCCACCGTGACCCGCACCGGCCGGCGGAGCTCGATGTCGTCCTCGAACTCCGCGGCCGAGGTGGTGCCGCCCCCGTAGACGGTCTCGAGCTCCTGGCTGCCGGGGTCGAGGTGGCGAATCGCGTCGTTGCCGGTGTCCGCGATGACGATGGAGCCGTCGTAGAGGATCTGCAGGTCCTCGGGGTGGTCGAGCTGGGCGGTCTCCGACGGGCCGTCCGCGAAACCGACCCCGGCCCGGCCGACCACGGTGGTCACCTGCGGGGCGCCGTCGGGCTTGTCCGTGTCGATGTCGATGCGGCGCAGCGAGGACGAGTCCCGGTCTATGAGCCAGAGCGTGCCGTCGCCGTCCTCGGTGATCGACACGGTCGCCGCCAACTTCGCCTGCGCCGCCTTGCCGTCCCGCCGGCCGGGCTCGCCCGTCCCCGCGAACTCGACGAGGTCGTCGGTGTACGGGTCCCAGCGGAAGAGCTTGTGCAGCGTGGGCACCGCCACGATCACTGCCGAGAGCTTGTGGGACCACACCATGTCGACGACGGGTGCTCCGCCCAGGACCGTGCAGTCCACCGTGCGGCGCACCGTCTCGTGGTCCTTCTCGAGCAGCGTCAGCACGTTGCCCTCGGTCAGCCGCATCAGCAGGCCGTCCGGGAGACCGATGGACAGTTCCATGACCGGCACCTCCGTGTCCTCCTCGGGAACGCCCGGTCGTCCTCGGCCGGGTCCGCACCGGCCGGTCGGGACCGGTCCGGGTGGCCCCAGCCTACTCCTGGGCCCGGCCGTTCGGCGGCGCACTCGCGAGCAGGTCGTGCGGTCCGACGTGCGCCCCGGCCGGCGACCCGGTCCGCGGGCCGCCCTGGGTCCGGTCGCGTGGGCGCGGAAGGGGGCCGCAGGCGGGGACGCCCGCATCCCCGGGACGGCAGGACGCCCCGGACCCGCGGGTCCGGGGCGTCCTGTCGGGTGCCCTCGATTGGATTCGAACCAACGACACCGGCTTTAGGAGAGCCGTGCTCTATCCCCTGAGCTACGAGGGCGACGCGAACAGTCTATGGGCTCGCCCGGAGCCCCGCGAACCGGCCACGTCTAGGCTGGTCCGCATGCCCGTCTACATCGACCCCCCGCTGTGGCCGGCCCACGGCACGCACTTCTCGCACCTGGTGTCCGACACGTCCTACGACGAACTGCACGCGTTCGCGGAGCGGCTCGGCGTGCCCCGGCGGGCGTTCGACGAGGACCACTACGACGTGCGGGAGGCGCTCTACGGTGACGCGGTCGCCGCCGGTGCCGTGCCGGTGGACGGCCGGGAGCTCGCACGCCTGCTCGTGCGCAGCGGTCTGCGCGTCCCTGCCCGGGCCCGGCCGGACCGGCTCGCCCGTGTCCTGATGAACCGCTGGCGCCACCGGTTCCCCGGTCACGTCGCCCTCGGCCAGGAGCTCGTGGACCGCTGGGGCGAGCCGCACCGGCACTACCACGACAGGTCCCACCTGCTCGCGGTCCTGGAGGCCGTCGACCTCCTGCACCCGGGCTCGGGCCTCGCTCCGGGCCGGGTCGGCGCCGTGGTGCTGGCCGCGTGGTACCACGACGCGGTCCACCGGGGCAGGGCCGGGCACGACGAACGGGACTCCGCGGCCCTCGCGCGGGACCGCCTCGGGGCGGCCGGTTTCCCGTCCCGGGTGGTGGCCGAGGTCGAACGGCTGGTCCTGCTCACCGCCGGCCACCGGTGCGAGCCGGAGGACACGGCCGGGGCCGTGCTCCTGGACGCGGACCTCGCGGTGCTCGGCGGAGCGCCGGACCGCTACGCCGCCTACGCCGCCGACGTCCGGCGGGAGTACGCCCACGTGCCGGACCCCGCCTTCGCGGCCGGCCGGCTGGGCGTGCTCGAGGGCCTCTGGCGGCAGCAGCCGCTCTACCGGACCGCGACGGCCCAGCGGCTCTGGGGCCCGGCGGCGGCCCGCAACCTCGGGGCGGAGATCGCCTCGCTGCGGGCCGCGGACGCACGCTCGTCCGGGGGTGTGCCCGGTGACGTCGAGGTGCTCACCATCACCGCCGTGTGCCTGCTCGACGACGACGGCGCGCTGCTGACGGTGCGCAAGCGCGGCACGGACAGCTTCATGCTGGTGGGCGGCAAGATCGACCCGGGAGAGACTCCCGAGGAGGCGGTCGTGCGCGAGGCCGCGGAGGAGGTGGGGCTGGACCTGGGCCCGCGCGGACTCCGGCTGCTGGGCCGGTACACGGCGCCGGCCGCCAACGAGACGTCCACGTGGGTGCACGCCACCGTGTTCACGGCGCCGCTGGCCGGGCGCCCGCAGCCGCGCGCGGAGATCGAGGAGCTGCGCTGGCAGCCGCTGGAGGAGGCCGCACCGGAGCTGGCTCCGCTGCTGCGGGACCACGTCATTCCGGCGCTGCGCCGCTCGGCTCCCGCTCGCCGGCCGGCTCCGCGGAGCGATGCCTCCGGTGGAGGAGGACGCCGGTGAGCAGTCCGACCACGATCCCCACACCGCCGAGGACGGAGAGCCACATGGCCGCGTGGCCGAGGAACGCCGCGACGACGAACCCGGCCACGATCCCGGGAACCGCTCCGGCCACCATGCCGTAGGCCATGTAGGCGTACTCGCGGTCGAGGCTCGTGCGGGCGCTGCGGCTGTAGTCGGTGGACATGGGGCAAGTCTACCGGGGCCCGGCCGGGACCCGGTCCGACGGTCGCCGACAGCCCGTCGGGTCGAGCCACGGACGACGAACGGGTGCGCGGTTCCTGTCTGGCCGACCAGGAACCGCGCACCCGAATCAGTGGTGCCGCGCCGCTCAGTTCACGCGGATGTAGACGGGCCCGGAGCCCACGTTGACGCTGTCGACGACGGTCGTCCCGCCGTTCCAGCCGCCGTGGACGGCCTTGCCGCCCCCGATGTAGACCCCGATGTGGGCCATGCCCATGCCGCCGTCGGCGTAGTAGACGATGTCGCCGGGCTGGGCCTGGCCGGCGGAGACCTGGGTACCGAGACCCAGGTAGGAGGCGGGCCAGCCGTGGTGGTTGATGCCGGCGGCGCGCAGCGCGTTGGTCACCGCGGCCGTGCAGTCCTGGGCCACGCCGATCTGGCCGAGGGCGGCCGAGGCGATGGTCGCGCCCTTGCCGGAGCCGGAGCTCTGCGGGGCGACCGTGCGCTCGGCCGGCTGCGGAGCGGCCTGCACGACGGGCGCCGGGGCCGGGGCCGGCTTGGGCGCCTCGACGACCGGGGCCGGAGCAGGGGCCGGGGCGGGAGCGGGAGCCGGGGCGGGAGCGGGCGCCGGGGCAGGCGCCGCGACGACCGCGGGCTGGACGACGGGCTGGGGCTTCGGCGCCGCCTTCTGCTCCGCCTTCTTCTTCTCGGCGGCCTTCTTCTCGGCGGCCTTCTTCTCGGCGGCCTCCTTCTCGGCTTCCTTCGCCTCGGTCACGTGCGCCACGGGCTCGAGGGAGACCGTGGGGGCAGCGGCCGGAGTGGCGGCGGCGACGGCCGAGAGCGGGGCGTCTGCAGTGGCGTCCTGGGCGGGGGACGCCTGGACGGAGACGGTCGTGGCCAGTGCCAGGCCGGAGAACGCGGCCACGGCGGCCACGGTGCGGGCCTTGCCGGTGAAGAGGGAGCCGACGCCGTTCGAGGAGTTCAGGTGACGAGTCATGAGGAGTTCTTGAGGCTTTCTGGACGGCCGGGCGATCTGCCGGAACGAGAGATGACAGCACTGACCACCCCGCGCCGGGAGGGCGGGGTGCAGCGGTGTCCGGCAGGTGGCGTTCCGGGATCAGGAACGGCGGCCACGGCGAGCGGGCGAAGAAGAAGAAGTGGGGTGTCCGTGCGGACGGGTGGTGCGAGGAGGAGCCGGGAGAGATCGGGTCCTCGGCGGTCCGGGAAGGGACCGGGTTCCGCCCGCGGCGACCGGGGTCGTCGCGGGCGGGACGTCGGATCAGACCCGGTAGAAGCCGTCGATCGGCATCGCGTGGATCGAGTGGACCTGGGTGCCCTGCGTGGGGTTGAGGGCGGAGATCATCTTGTCGCCGCCGATGTAGATGCCCACGTGAGCCCCGCCGTTCTGGGAGACCAGGTCACCGGGCTGCGGGGCGGAGACCGGAGTCGCGGCCGCGAACTGGGACCAGGTAGTGCGGGGGATGTCGACGCCGTTCTGGGCGAAGACCCACTGGGTGAAGCCGGAGCAGTCCCAGGCGCCGTAGGCGGTGCCGCCGAAGACGTAGCCGGAACCGACACCCTGCTGCGCGGTGCCCACGATGCCGCCGGAGGCCGGAGCGATCTCGGTGGTGGCGGTGGACTGCGGGGCCACGCCGGAGGCGGTCGGCTGCGGGGCGGGGGCCGCGTACGAGGCGGTGGAGACCACCGGCTGCGGAGCGGCCGGCGCCTCGTAGGTGTAGGACGTGAAGCCGGCCAGCGCGGACGGGGCCGGAGCCTGGTAGGCGGCACCGGAGGCCGCGGGGACCTCGGCGTAGGCCTGGGCCGGGGCGATCGAACCGATCATCGCGGCGCCGGCGGCAGCGGCGATGGTGGTGTTGCGCACGGCGTGCGAGGTGCTCTCGGCGCGGTGGCGGGCAGAGTTCTGCTTGAAGAAAGTCATGGGTGTGTTCCTCCCTTTGCCTACGAGGTGAGCTGTCGGATTCGGGTGGGAGTCACCCGGCCGCAGAACGCGAGCGCTCTGTCGACTTAACCCCAAGGCCCCGGACGTACCGGGACCGGAAATGGTTCCCCCGCTTCTGCCAAGCAGTTTCTGTGAAACGGCCCCGGGCACCGGCAGAATTCGGCGATGTGCACTCGAGGGCGCCGATCCGACCAGTGATCAGCACGCGTTGAACAATACACGACTGATTACGGAAGTGTCACGGTTTGGTCACGACCGATCACGGACGCGCAACGCACAGAAGATCAATCCAGCCTTATTGATCCACGGCGACGTCTCAATGACCAGCTCTCCTGCCCGGTGCAGGGCGGATCCGCCCCTTGCCTTTGACCGTCCGACCAGGGATTTCACGGATCGGCAGGCCGACACGCCGAGCCCTGGCCGAAAGTCCCTTGTGAACGTCACCACATCCGCCATCGGGGGCTCTCCGCGGACACCGCCCGCCTCAGGGCGCTACGACCCGGATGGCCCCTGCCGTGCGCAGGTCCACCTCGACGGACCGCCCGGTGGCCGGCACCTCGACGCGCACGAGCCGCCCGTCGAGCCGGGCACGGATCTGCGTTCCCGTGAGCACTCCCACGTCGCTGAGCACCCCCAGCAGCGGGGCGTCGGCCTGCACGACCTCCGGGAGAAGGGCGACGGTGCGCAGCTCGTCCGGGGTGTCGCGGGCGGCCTCGAGCAGCGTCGGGTGCGGTGCGGCCGCGGGGGTGTCCTCGACGCCGAGCGCGGAGAGCCCGGGGATGGGCGTCCCGTACGGCGAGTAGCGGGGACTGTGCAGCAGGTCCACCAGCCGGCGCTCCACCTGCTCGCTCATCACGTGCTCCCAGCGGCACGCCTCGTCGTGGACCTGCGCGAGGTCGAGACCGATGACGTCGGCCAGCAGCCGCTCCGCCAGCCGGTGCTTGCGCATGACCTGCACCGCCCGCTCCCGGCCCGCCCCGGTGAGCACGAGGGAGCGGTCGGCACCGACCGTCAGCAGCCCGTCCCGCTCCATGCGCGAGACCGTCTGCGAGACCGTGGGACCCGAGTGGTCGAGGCGCTCGACGATCCGGGCACGCATGGGGGTGATGCCCTCCTCCTCGAGCTCGAGAACGGTGCGGAGATACATCTCCGTGGTGTCGATCAGTTCGCTCATGCCTCAGTCATCCTTCGTCCCGCCGTCCGGGCCCCGGGGGTGCTGCCCGGTCCGGTCTTCTCCTCCGAGCTTACTGGGGCGGCAGGACGGGGCGCGGGGACGGGTGGGGCAGAATGGTTGCGGGCCGCCGGCACCCGTCCGCGACCGCCGCCCGCCACCGCCCGCACGTCCTCGTCGAGGGAGCACCCGTTGCCCGCACACGTCACCGTCCCCCACCACCTGCTGCCCGCCGACGGCCGGTTCGGCGCCGGCCCGTCCAAGGTCCGCCCGGCGCAGGTCGACGCCGTGGCCCGGGCGGGCGCCGCCCTGCTGGGGACCTCTCACCGGCAGGAGCCGGTCAAGCGGCTCGTCGGCTCGGTGCGGGAGGGCCTGGCCCGCTTCCTGGAGCTGCCCGAGGGCTACGAGGTCCTGCTGGGCCTGGGCGGAGCCACCGCGTTCTGGGACGCCGCGGCGTTCGGCCTGGTGTCCCGCAGGGCGCAGCACCTGACGTTCGGGGAGTTCGGGGCGAAGTTCGCCCAGGCCACCGACCGGGCCCCGTTCCTCGAGCCGTCCTCCGTGCTGGAGGCGGCCCCTGGCACCCGTCCCGAGGCCCGCGCCGAGGAGGGCGTCGACGTCTACGCCTGGCCGCAGAACGAGACGTCCACCGGCGTGGCCGCGCCCGTTCGACGTCCCGAGGGGATCGGGGCGGACGCGCTCGTCCTCGTGGACGCCACCTCAGCGGCCGGGGGCATGGCCGTGGATCCGGCCGAGACGGACGTCTACTACTTCTCCCCGCAGAAGAACTTCGGCTCGGACGGCGGGCTGTGGCTGGGCGCCTTCTCCCCGGCGGCCGTCGAGCGTGTCGAGCGGATCGGGGCGTCCGGGCGGTGGGTCCCGGACTTCCTGCGGCTCACGGCGGCACTGGAGAACTCGCGGAAGAACCAGACCTACAACACCCCGGCGCTGGCGACCCTCGTGATGCTGGACGAGCAGGTCCGGTGGCTCAACGAGCAGGGCGGGATGGCCTGGGCCGCCGCCCGGACCCGGGAGTCCTCCGGCCTGGTCTACGCCTGGGCGGAGAGCTCGGCCTACGCGACCCCGTTCGTGACCCGCCCGGAGGACCGCTCCCCGGTGATCACCACGGTCGACCTCGACCCGACCGTCGACGCGCCGGCAGTGGCCGCCGTGCTGCGCTCCCACGGCGTCGTCGACGTCGAGCCCTATCGCAAGCTCGGCCGCAACCAGCTGCGGATCGCCACGTTCGTCTCGATCGAGCCGGACGACGTGGCGCAGCTGCTGCGCTGCGTCGACCACGTCGTGGCGGAGCTCGGCGCCCGGGCCTAGTCGGAGGGACCGCCTGCCTCGTTCCGCAGCCGGCGCCGGAGCTCCAGGCCCACGAGGCCTCCGAGCAGCCCCGCCGCCACGGCGACGCCCATCCCCCAGCGCGCCCCGAGGGCGTCCGTGATCGCGCCGACCACGGGCGCGCCGACCGGGGTGCCGCCCATGAAGATCGCCATGTACAGGCTCATCACCCGCCCGCGCATCACGGGTGAGGTGGTCGACTGCACGTAGGCGTTGGCGGTGGTCATCACCGTCAGCGAGGACAGCCCGCACGGGACCAGCCACAGGGCGAACAGGGCGAGGGTGGGGGCCGTCGCCGCGCCCAGGCAGCTCAGCCCGAAGACGGCGCTGCCGCCGAAGACGTAGCGCAGCCTGGCGCTCCGCCGCCGCGCGGACAGCAGCGCTCCGGCCACCGTGCCGAGCGCCAGCACCGAGTTGAGCGCCCCGAAGGCCTCGGAGCCGCGGCCGAACTCCGGACCGGCCATGGCGGCGAGGAACACGGCGAAGTTCAGCCCGAACGTCCCGATCAGGAAGATGGTGACCAGCACCGCCACCAGGTCCGGACGCCGGCCCACGTAGGCGAGGCCCTCACGGATCTGGCCGCCGCCGCGCCCCGATCGCGGCATGCGGCGCAGCTCCTCCGCGCGGATCGCCAGGACGGCGGCGAGCATCGCGCCGAAGGTCACGGCGTTGAGCAGGAACACCCAGCCGGTGCCCACCGAGGCCACGAGCACGCCCGCGGCGGCGGGTCCGATCATGCGCGCCGCGTTGAACGACGTGGAGTTCAGGGCGACCGCGTTGGAGAGGTAGGCGTCGTCGACCATCTCGGAGACGAAGGTCTGGCGCACGGGGGCGTCGAGCGTCGAGACGATGCCCAGGGCCAGGGCGAAGACGTACACGGCGCCCAGCGTCGCCGCGTCCGCGAGCACGAGCAGGCCGAGACCGGCGGCGAGCGCGGCCATCCCCGTCTGCGTCCACAGCAGCAGGCGCCGCCGGTCGACCCGGTCGGCGAGCACGCCGGCCCAGGGCGCCAGGAGGAGCTGGGGCAGGAACTGCAGCGCGGTCACCACCCCGATCGCGGTGGCGTCGTGCTCGGTGAGTCCGTCGAAGACCAGCCACGACTGGGCCGTGCGCTGCATCCACGTCCCGATGTTGGACACGAGGGCACCCAGGAACCAGACCCGGTAGTTCCGGAACCGGAAGGACCGGAACATGCCCCCGGCGGGCTCCGGGGCGTCGTCCGTCCCGGTCCGCTGCGACGTCGCCGTCAGGACCGCTCGCCGTCCCGCGACGCCGACGCGGTGCCGTCCGCGGGAGCGCCCGCGGTGCCGTCCGGACGGGCGTCCGCGGCCGGTGCCGAAGCGTCCGGGGCGTCCGCGTCGTGGCCCTCCGCGGCACTCTCCGTGCGCCCGGCAGAGGTGTTCCCGGTGCCCTCCGCCCCGTCCCCTGCGCCGTCGGCGCGGTCCTCCGCGCGCTCGCCGGCCTCGTCGCCGGCAGGGTCGGCTGCGTCCTCCGCGCCCTCCCCGGCGGCGTCCTCTTCCTGCGCCTTCTCCTCCGCCCGCTCCTCGGCGCTCACCCGCTCGGACCACGGCACCCACTCGGGGGCCAGGAGCGCCTCGTCGCCCGGCAGGAGGCCGACCTCGCAGACCGTCACCGCACGGCTGCGAGGCGCACGGGCGAGACTCGCGAACCAGTTCCAGCCGCGGTAGCCGGGCCGCGTGCACTCGAAGAGGTGCACCACCAGCCGGTCCTCCTCGACCACCACGCGATGGCCGGAACCGATCTCGGCGGGATCGGCGATCTCCTCGACCCCGGCACGGGCGGTCCCGACGTCAGCCACCAGGAGGGGGTCCTGCTTGGGCGCCCGGCGGCGGCGCGGGGCCCGGGCCGGCGGCTCAGCGGCGGACGCCACCTGGTCGTCGCGCGCCCCGTCGGCGCGCACCTCGTCGACGCGCGCCTCGTTCGCGGTGTCGGGCACGGTCGCGGCCGGTGCGTTCTCGGCGGCGGGCGCGTCCTGGGCGGTCTCCTCGGTCACTGCTGGTCTCCCTGGGGTCGGGGCGGATGGGGCGGAGGGCGGTGCGACGGGATCAGACGTCCAGGTTGTCCGCCACGGTGCGCAGGATGGCGGCGATCTTCTTCCCGTGCGCGGAGTCCGGGTACTTGCCCCGGCGCAGCCCGTTGGACATCCCGTCCAGGAGCTTGATGAGGTCCTCCGTGATCACCGCCATCTCCTCGGCGGGCTTGCGGACGTTCTTGGCCACGGAGGGCGCCCGGTCGAGGACACGGGCGGACAGGGCCTGCGCGCCGCGCCGCCCCTGGGCCACGCCGAACTCCATGCGCGTCCCCGGCTTCACCGCGCCGGTGCCGGAAGGCAGGGCGGAGGAGGGCAGGAAGACTTCCTGGCCGTCGTCGGCCGCCAGGAACCCGAAGCCCTTCTTCGCATCGAACCACTTGACCTTGCCGGTGGGCACGCTGTCTCCCTCGTCGTCGTGTTCGTGGACGGACGGCTCGCGGATCCGCCGCGGGCCGTCCGGTGGAACTGCCCATTCTACCGGGATCGGCGGGACGGATCCGCCGCACGGAGCCCGCGGCGGCCGTCACGGGAGGGCCCCGCCGCTTGGTACTTTGGAACCATGCCTGCTCTCGACGACCGCGCCGCCACGCCCGCGGACCGCCCAGCCCGCCGCTCCGGGCCCGACGTCCTCGTGGTCGCCACGGTCGTGCTCGGCCTCCTCTGCGCCGGGTGCCTCGCGCTGCTGCTCGTGCTCGAGGCCGTCGGGGTCGACCCGTGGGACGGGCTGACCGTCATCCCCTGGTTCGCGTTCCCCGTGGCCTTCCTCCTGTTCTGCGCGTCCCTGGCGCGCTCCCTGCGGCGCCGCCGCAGGGCCTGAGCCGTGGTCCCGGACGGCCTGCTCCGGGATCTCGCGTCCCGCTCCCCGGCCGAGCTGGCCGAGCTGCTCGCCGCGCGGCCGGACGCGGTGCGCTCCGCGACGACGACGGCCGACCTCGCGGAGGCCCTGCTGTCCCGCACCGGGCTGCGCCGTGCCCTGGACCAGCTGTCCCGGCCCGAGCTGGACGCCCTGGAGCGTGCCGCGGTCCTGGGCGTCCCGGAGGGCTCGGCCGGGCCGTGGCCGGCCGTCCCGCCGTGGGACCGGCTGCACCGCCTGGCGCTCGTCCACCGTGACGGGGACGCCCTGCGGCTCGTGCCCGGAGTGGTGGAGGCCCTCGGCCGGCACCCGGCCGGGCTGGGCCGCCCCCGGGCCGTCCTCGCGGACCTCGCCGCCCGCCTGCGGGGCGGGGAGCCCGTCACGGTCGCGGCGCCGCCCACCGCGGAGGAGATCGCCTCGTGGCCGGCTCCCGTGCGCGACGTGCTGGACCGCTTCCGGACCGTCCCGGTGGGCCGCCTGCCCGACGCCCTGCGCCGTCCGGACGCGGCCGCCGACGCGGCCGCCGGACCCGTGGACTGGCTTCTCGCCCAGGGCGTCCTGCTGCCCGTCGACCCCCGCCACGTGGAGCTCCCGCGGGAGGTCGGCCTCGCCCTCCACAGCGGCGACCCCTGGTCCGCGGCACCCCCGGAGCCGCCCCGGCCGACCCCTCGGGACGTTCCGGACCGGCTGCGGGACAACGCCGCTGCGGCGGCCGTCGAGCAGCAGCTGCGCCGGCTCGCGGCGCTGCGCGCCGAGCTGCGGGACCGGCCCCTCACCACCCTGCGGGCCGGCGGGATCGGCGTGCGCGAGCTGCGGCGGCTGCGCTCCTCGCTCGGGACCGACCAGCCGGAGCTCGTCCGCCTGCTGGGCCTGGGCGAGCTCAGCGGGCTGGTCCACCTCGACCCCGACACCTCGACGTGGCGGCCGGCGCCGGCGCGGTTCGAGGACGTCGACCGCGCTGACCAGTGGACGCACGTGGCCCGCTCGTGGCTGGCCTCGGACGTGGTCCCCTCCGCGGTGGGACTGCCGCTGGCGGACGGCTCCGTGGTCCGCGCCCTCACCCGTGGCGCCCACGCCCCCGAGGCCCCTGCGGTGCGCCGTGCGCTGCTGGAGGCCCTCGCCGAGCTCCCCTCCGGGGGCCACGACGCCGGGGAGGTCGTGGCGTACGCCGGCGGGCGCCGTCCTCGCCTGGCCGGGCCCCTGCGGCGCTGGGGCCCGGGAATGCTCACCGAGGCCGCCGAAGTGGGGCTCCTCGGCGCCGGCGCGCTCACCGCGCCGGGCCGCGCACTCGCCGCGGGGCGGACCGGGGACGCGGGCCGGTCCGTGGCCGCGTGGCTGCCCGTCCCGTCGAGCACGGTCCTGCTGCAGAGCGACCTGACGGCCACGGCCACCGGCCACCTCGAGCCGGCCGTGGCGCGGGCACTCGCGCAGCTGGCCGACGAGGAGGGCCACGGCCCGGCACCCCGGCACCGCTTCACCGAGCGCTCCCTGCACCGCGCCCTGGACGCCGGCTGGACCCCCGCCACGGTGCTGGCCTGGCTCCGGGAGCACGGTGCCGGACCGGTCCCCCAGCCCTTGGCCTACCTTGTGGAGGAGGCCGGCCGCGGGCACGGGAGGATCCGGATCACCCGGGCGGAGTGGGTGCTCACGGGCGAGGAGGAGCTGCTCGCGGCGCTCGCCGGCTCCCCGGGCCTCGCCGGCCGCCCGCTCCGGCGTCCAGCCCCCGGCGTGCTGGTGGTCGGGACGGACCCGCACCCCCGGGCCGCCGGACGCGCGGCGGACCCCGGGCCGCTCGTGTCCGCCGTGCGCGCCACGGGCACGGAGCCGGCCCTCGACCTCGTCCGCCCGCAGCCGGACCGTGGCGAGGCCGGCGTGGACCCGCTCCTGCTGCTCGAGGTCCCCGCACCGCAGCACCCCGCGCCCACGGCGGAGGAGGTCCAGGACGCCCTGGCCCGGCTCGCCCGGGAGCGCGGCGATGAAACCACCGACCCCGCAGGAGGAGACCCGTGGGACCACTGATCGTGCAGAGCGACCGCACCGTCCTGCTGGAGCTCGACCACGAGGACGCCGACGAGGCGCGCCGCGAGCTCGCCGCGTTCGCCGAGCTCGAGCGCGCCCCGGAGCACGTCCACACCTACCGGATCACGCCGCTGGGCCTGTGGAACGCCCGCGCGGCGGGGCTCGACGCGGAGCAGGTGCTGGACGTCCTCCTCACCCGCTCCCGGTTCCCCGTTCCGCACGCCCTGCTCGTGGACGTCGACGAGACGATGTCCCGCTGGGGGCGCCTGGTGCTCGAGAAGGACCCGGTCCACGGGCTCGTGCTGCGCTGCCACGACGCCCCGGTGTTCGAGGAGATCGCCCGGCACCGGAAGATCGCCCCGCTGCTGGGCCCCCGGATCGACGGGGCCACCACGGTCGTGCACGCGAGCGCGCGCGGGGAGCTCAAGCAGCTGCTGCTGGCCGTGGGGTGGCCGGCTGCGGACCGCGCGGGGTACGTGGACGGCACGCCGCACCCCATCGCGCTGACGGCCGAGGACCCCGCCACCGGCGAGGCCTGGGGCCTGCGGCCCTACCAGCGACGGGCGGTCGAGAACTTCTGGGCCGGCGGCAGCGGCGTCGTCGTCCTCCCGTGCGGTGCCGGCAAGACGCTCGTGGGCGCCGCGGCGATGGCCGCGAGCTCGACGACGACGCTCGTGCTGGTCACGAACACGCTCTCCGCGCGGCAGTGGAAGGCCGAGCTGCTGCGCCGCACCACCCTGGGCGCGGACGAGATCGGGGAGTACTCCGGGGCGGTCAAGGAGATCCGGCCGGTGACGATCGCCACCTACCAGGTGCTCACGACACGCCGCGGCGGAACCCACCCGCACCTCGAACTGCTCGACGGCCACGACTGGGGGCTCGTCGTCTACGACGAGGTGCACCTGCTGCCCGCTCCCGTGTTCCGGATGACCGCCGACCTGCAGGCCCGCCGCCGGCTCGGCCTCACGGCCACGCTGGTGCGCGAGGACCACCGCGAGGGAGACGTCTTCTCCCTCATCGGCCCCAAGCGCTACGACGCGCCCTGGCGGGAGATCGAGGCGCAGGGCCACATCGCGCCCGCCGACTGCGTGGAGGTCCGGGTGGAGCTGCCCCTCGCCGACCGCATGGCCTACGCCTCCGCGGAGGATGCCGACCGGCACCGGCTCGCCTCGTCCTCGGCGCACAAGCTCGGCGTCGTGGCGGAACTCGTGGCGCGGCACCGCGGCGAGCCGGTGCTCGTCATCGGCCAGTTCCTCGACCAGCTGGACGAGCTCGGTCAGCTGCTGGACGCCCCGGTGCTCAAGGGCGCCACCGGCACGGCGCGGCGGGAGAAGCTCTTCGCGGCGTTCCGCGCCGGGGAACTGCCGGTGCTGGTGGTCTCCAAGGTCGCGAACTTCTCGGTGGACCTGCCGGAGGCGTCCGTGGCCGTGCAGGTCTCGGGGGCCTTCGGCTCCCGCCAGGAGGAGGCGCAGCGCCTGGGCCGGCTGCTGCGGCCCAAGCGGGACGGCCGTCCGGCCACCTTCTACACCGTGGTGGCCCGTGACACCGTGGACGCCGACTACGCCGCCCGGCGCCGCCGATTCCTGGCCGAGCAGGGCTACGCCTACCGGATCCTCGACGCCGCGGACCTCCCCGCCCCCGGCGAACTCCCCGGGGAGGACTGAGCGACGTTCAGTTGGCTCTCAGCCTCCTCCGAGAAAATGGTGCTCGTGAAGAACGAGAACCCCGAAGCCAAGCTGCTCGTCGTCGATGACGAGCCCAACATCCTCGAGCTGCTGGCCACCTCCCTGCGCTTCGCCGGCTTCGAGGTCGTCACCGCCGCCAACGGCCGCGACGCCCTGGCCAAGGCCGAGTCCGAGAACCCGGACCTCGCCGTGCTGGACGTCATGCTGCCGGACATGGACGGCTTCTCGGTGACCCGCAAGCTGCGCGCCTCCGGGCGGCACTTCCCGATCCTCTTCCTCACGGCCAAGGACGAGACGGAGGACAAGGTCACCGGGCTGACCGTGGGCGGCGACGACTACGTGACCAAGCCCTTCAGCCTCGACGAGGTCGTGGCCCGCATCCGCGCCGTGCTGCGCCGGACCCAGCCGGCCGAGGAGGACGACTCGCGGCTGCGCGTGGACGACCTCGTCCTCGACGACGACGCGCACGAGGTCTTCCGCGGCGAGCGCGAGATCGACCTGTCCCCCACCGAGTTCAAGCTCCTGCGCTACCTCATGCTCAACCCGAACCGGGTGCTGTCGAAGGCGCAGATCCTCGACCACGTGTGGGAGTACGACTTCAACGGGGACGCCTCCATCGTGGAGTCCTACATCTCCTACCTGCGCCGGAAGATCGACAACGACCCGCAGCTGCCGCCGCTGATCCACACCAAGCGCGGCGTCGGCTACCTGCTGCGGTCCTCGCACAAGAACCACTGACCCCGGGGCCGGGATGCACAGCCTCTCCTCACGGTGGCGCTCGGCGTCCCTGCGCTCCCAGCTGATGGTCCTCACCGGCCTCCTGCTGGCGCTGTCCATCCTGGTCACGAGCTTCGTGGCGATCTCCGTGCTGCGCACCTCGCTCCTGAACGACATCGACCGCGAGCTGCGCGGTTCCGTGAACACGGTGTCCTCGGTCCTGGTCGCCGAGCTGCAGGGCGAGCAGGGGTCCCAGGTCCCGCACGCCGGATACCTGCTCGACGCCGACGGCACGGTCCTCGTCGCGGCGGAGAACACGCCGGACGGCGTGGACGGGCTGCGGCCCGACCTCTCCCGCCTGGACCTGGAGTTCGTGCAGGAGAACCCCTTCGAGCCGTTGACCGTGGGCTCCGTGGACGCCCCCGAACGGCGGTGGCGCGTGCTGGCGGCCAAGCCCGAGCGGCTGGACCTCGTGGTGGCCGTCGCCGAGCCGCTCGACGACATGAACGCCATGATCAGCGCGGTGACGCTGCTGACCCTCAGCTTCGGGGTCGCGACGCTGTTCGCGGCCATGGCTGTCGGCTGGCTCCTCGTGACCCGCGCCTTCGCCCCCCTGCACCAGGTGGAGCAGACGGCCGCGCGGATCGCCGAGGGCGACCTGTCCCAGCGCATGGAGGGCTACAACCGGCAGACGGAGATCGGTCAGCTCTCCGCGTCCCTGAACACGATGCTGGGGCACATCGAGGACGCCTTCCAGGCCCGCACCCGGTCCGAGGGAAAGCTACGCCGGTTCGTCGCCGACGCCTCCCACGAGCTGCGCACCCCGCTCGTGACGATCCGCGGCTACTCCGAGCTCTACCGGCACGGGGCGCTCCAGGAACCCGAGGACGTGGCCAATGCCATGGCCCGCATCGAGTCCGAGGCCAAGCGGATGACCCAGCTCGTCGAGGACCTGCTGATGCTCGCCCGGCTCGACGAGCGGCGGCCCGCGGAGAACGTCGACGTCGACCTCCTCCACCTCGCCTACGACGCCGCCGGTGACGCCCGCGCCTCGGCCCCGGACCGGAGGATCGAGGTCGTGGGCCTGGACGGCGAGGCCCCGACCTCGGCCTGGACGCACGGTGACGAGTCCCGGCTGCGCCAGGTCGTGGCGAACCTCGTGACCAACGCGCTGCGCTACACCCCGGACGGAACCCCGATCGAGGTCGCCGCGGGCGTCGAGCGCTCCGTGGACGAGACGTTCAACGCGGTCCTGCAGGTGCGCGACCACGGGCCGGGCATCCACGGCGAGGACGCCGAACGGGTCTTCGAGCGCTTCTACCGCGCCGACTCCTCCCGCACGCGCGAGACCGGCGGCACGGGCCTCGGGCTGTCCATCGTGGCGGCCATCGTGCAGCAGCACGACGGCACCGTGCGGCTCACCGAGACCCCGGGCGGCGGGGCCACCATGACCGTGCGGATCCCGGGCATCGAGCGCGCGGACGACGCCCCCGAGGTCTGAGCGAACCGCCCGGTGTCAGGACTCGGGGGTCGCGTGGTGCAGGAGCAGCTGCCAGGGGCCCAGCTCGTTGTGGGCGTCCTCCCGGATCCACGTGGAGCTGCGGATCGTGGTCCGCGAGGACGCGGTGAGCCGGTAGACCAGCTGCACGGCCGTGCCGGCGAGACGACGGCGGGCGAGCACGTCGACGTCGTACGGACCGCTGCCCGGGTCCGCGGCGAGGACCTCCAGCGCCGCCCGCCGGTCGAGCCAGCGCCCCGAGCCGGCGACCTCGTGGAAGTCCTCGTGCAGCAGCTCGGCGGCCCGCCGGGGATCGCCGCGCACCGCCGGGTCCAGCAGCCGGCGCTCGTGCTGCTCCACCTCCTGCTCGGGGGTCAGCCCGCGGGCGAGCTCCTGCTCGTGGGCGAGCAGCTCGCTCAGCAGGTCGGGGTCGTGGCGCTCCTCGACGGGGTCCGGACCGTCGTCGACGGCGGTCGCTCCGGGCCCGGGGCCGAAGAGCTTCGCCTCGGCCGCGAGGGCACCCGCTCCGGCGGACGCGGCAGCGGCCGGCCCCCCGTGGACGGGCGGCGCCGTCGCGTCCCGGTCGCCGAAACCGGGACCCGTGGGCGCGGGGCGGCCCGTCTGGAAGGACGTGGCCACGGCGCGGGCGCGGACGTCGGCGGCCTCGTTGAGCTCGTGGCCCGCGTGCCCCTTGACCCACTCGAAGCTCACGTCGCGTCCTGCCAGCGCGGCATCGAGAGCCTGCATGAGCTCCACGTTGAGCACCGGCTTGCCGTCCTTCTTGCGCCAGCCCTTCTTCTTCCACCCGGGCATCCAGCGCGTGATCGAGTTGATCACGTACTGGCTGTCGCACAGCACCCGGAGGGGCTCGTCGGCGCGGTGGGCGGTGGAGCGCAGCAGGTCCAGCACGGCCATGAGCTCGCCCATGTTGTTGGTGCCGTGCGGCCATCCTCCGGCGCGCCAGGTCTCCTCGTCGATGTACCAGGCCCAGCCCGCGGGTCCGGGGTTGCCCAGGGCGGAGCCGTCGGCAGCAGCGGTGATCGTCATGGGCCCCATCCTCCCACGGCGCCCGGGCCCCGCACGCTCAGTCGCCGGGCTCCTCCTCGAGCGTCTCCTGCGCGACACCCAGCACCCCCTGGATCCGGGAGAGCTGCACCGCCGCGGTGCGCAGGTCGGTCTTGCCCTCCACCCGCAGCAGGAGCTCCACCTCGGGCGATCCGGGTTCCCCGGTCCGGCGGCTGGAGACCACGGACGCGGTCAGCTGCAGCTCGTCCACCACGGACAGCACCTCCCGCAGCACCCCGTGCCCGTCCTCGTAGCGCAGCCGGAGACCCTGGGGCGCGACCATCCCCGGCAGCCTGCGGGAGAGCGGGGTCAGGACCAGGGCGGAGAGGAAGTGCAGACCGGTCGCGGCGGCGGCCAGCGGCACGAGCCCTGCCCCGCACGCCATCCCGATGGCCGCGGACAGCCAGATGCTGGCCGCCGTGGTCAGCCCGTGCACCACGTCCCGGTTCGTGAAGATGACTCCGGCCCCCAGGAAGCCGATCCCCGTGATGATCTGCGCCGCCACGCGGGAGGAGTCCGCGGGGGCGCCGGCCCCACCCGGCAGCTCGGCGAAGCCGTAGGCGGACACGAGGGTGAAGACGGCCGAGCCGGTGCCGACCAGGGCGTGGGTGCGCAGGCCGGCGCTCTTGCGCCGCAGCCGCCGTTCGAGGCCCACGAGG
The DNA here is from genome assembly GCF_044462265.1 of Kocuria rhizosphaerae. Classification (NCBI taxonomy): domain Bacteria; kingdom Bacillati; phylum Actinomycetota; class Actinomycetes; order Micrococcales; family Micrococcaceae; genus Kocuria; species Kocuria rhizosphaerae. The sequence continues at coordinate 6,013 of NZ_JBISWL010000084.1, read as the reverse complement.
CTGGTCAGTCCGAAGGCGGTCAGCACGAGGACGAGCTGGACGGGGACCGAGGCCCAGTCGAGGAATGCCATGCGCCCTCCTCCCGGATGCTGTTCCGATTGAACACCATCCACCGCCCGGCGCACCCCCCGACGCTCAAGAGGGGACGACGACGGGCCGGGCACCTCGCGAGGTGNGGTGCCCGGCCCGTGCCGGATGCGTGCTGCAGCACGCTCGACGGGTCAGCCGTCGATCACATCATGCCGCCCATGCCGCCCATGGCGTCCTCGGCACCGGCACCGGCACCCGCGGGCTCCGGCTTGTCGGCCACGACGGCCTCGGTGGTGAGGAACAGCCCGGCGATGGACGCCGCGTTCTGGAGCGCGGAGCGGGTCACCTTGACCGGGTCGGCGACGCCGGCGGCCATCAGGTCCTCGTACTCGCCCGTGGCCGCGTTGAGGCCGTGGCCCATCGGCAGGCCGCGGACCTTGTCCACCACGACGCCGGGCTCCATGCCGGAGTTGAAGGCGATCTGCTTGAGCGGGGCGTCGATGGCGACCTTGACGATGTTCGCGCCGGTCTCCTCGTCGCCGGTGAGGGCGAGCTTCTCGAACGCCTTCTGGCCGGCCTGGATCAGGGCCACGCCACCGCCGGCGACGATGCCCTCCTCCACGGCCGCCTTCGCGTTGCGCACGGCGTCCTCGATGCGGTGCTTGCGCTCCTTGAGCTCGACCTCGGTCGCGGCGCCGGCCTTGAGCACAGCGACACCGCCGGCCAGCTTGGCCAGGCGCTCCTGCAGCTTCTCGCGGTCGTAGTCGGAGTCGGAGTTGGCGATCTCGGCGCGGATCTGCGCCACGCGGCCCTCGATCTCCTCGGCGGTGCCGGCGCCGTCGACGATGGTGGTCTCGTCCTTTGTCACCACGACCTTGCGGGCCTGGCCCAGCAGGTCGACCGTGGCGGTCTCCAGGGAGAGCCCGACCTCCTCGGTGATGACCTGTCCGCCGGTGAGGATGGCGATGTCGGCCAGCTGCGCCTTGCGACGGTCGCCGAAGCCGGGGGCCTTGACGGCCACGGACTTGATGGAGCCGCGCATCTTGTTGAGCACCAGCAGGGCCAGGGCCTCGCCCTCGACGTCCTCGGAGATGATCAGCAGCGGCTTGCCGGCCTGCATGACCTTCTCGAGCACGGGGACCAGGTCCTTGACCGCGGAGATCTTGGAGTTGACCACGAGGATGTAGGGGTCCTCGAGAACGGCCTCCTGGCGGTCCGCGTCGGTGACGAAGTAGCCGGAGAGGTAGCCCTTGTCGAAGCGCATGCCCTCGGTCAGCTCGAGGTCCAGCCCGAAGGTGTTGGACTCCTCGACCGTGATGACGCCCTCCTTGCCGACCTTCTCCATCGCCTGGGCGATGAGGCGGCCGATCTCGGGGTCACCCGCGGAGATGGACGCGGTGGCGGCGATCTGGTCCTCGGTCTCGACCTCCTTGGCGGAGGCCAGCAGCTCCTCGGTGACCGCCGCGACGGCCTTCTCGATGCCGCGCTTGAGGCTCAGCGGGTCGGCGCCGGCGGCCACGTTGCGCAGGCCCTCCTTGACGAGCGCCTGGGCGAGGACGGTGGCGGTGGTGGTGCCGTCACCGGCGATGTCGTCGGTCTTCTTGGCGACCTCCTTGACGAGCTCCGCACCGATCTTCTCGTAGGGCTCCTCGAGCTCGATCTCCTTGGCGATGGACACGCCGTCGTTGGTGATCGTGGGAGCGCCCCAGGCCTTCTCGAGGACCACGTTGCGCCCGCGCGGGCCGAGGGTGACCTTGACGGCGTCGGCGAGGGTGTTCAGACCCCGCTCGAGACCGCGGCGTGCCTCTTCGTCGAAAGCAATCATCTTTGCCATGGAATTCGTCCCTCCTGGACGGTTGACGAACGGTCTACCTCCACGGTGCCCGCGACGGACGGCGCGCACGACGGCGGGATCTTCCCGACGCCGCACGGCACCTCACCGTGGTGGTTGAGGTGTCACTCCTGTTGCCGCTGACTGCCCGGGCCGGCCCGGGGACCGGGTCCTTAGCAGTCGACACGACTGAGTGCTAATCGCAATCTTGGCACTCGTCCCCGGAGAGTGCAAACCCCCTGAGCCGGTTCGGCTCACCCCTGCCACTCCTCGCGCAGGATGCCGTACACCATGCGGTCGTAGTACCGGCCGCGAACCTTGCGCGCTCGGCGGATGCGCGCCTCCTCCGTGAAGCCGAGCTTCTGCGCGACCCGGCACATCCCGACGTTGCCGCTCCAGGTCTCGAGGTCCAGTCGGTGGGAGTCGGTGTGGGCGAACAGGTAGCCGATCCACAGCCGCATGGCCTCCGTGCCGTAGCCGCCGCTCCAGTGGTCCGGGGAGTACACGGTGACGCCGAGGGATCGCAGCGGCACCAGGTGCGTGCCGTCCCCTGCGTCCTCGGTGGGCTTCTCCGACCAGTACCAGGAGACCTGCCCGATGAATCTGTCGTCGGCGGCGTCCGCGATGACCATGGTCTCGCGCGGTTCCGGCCAGTCCCCCTCCCGCACGTGGTCGCGCAGAACGGACAGCCAGCGCTGGGCGCCGTCGGCGGTGAAGTTCGGGTAGAACGGCCCGTCCGTGCGCTGCCACTCGTGCTCGCCCCCGCCCTCGGGCGGCATGATCCACGCCTCGTACGCGTCGAGGTCGGCTTCGGTCCAGTCGCGGACACGAACGATGCTGCCTTCGATCTGCACGGTGATTCCTCCCGGTGCCGTGATGGTCGGTGCTGTGGCGGTTGATGCTGTGGCGGTTGATGCTGTGGCGGTCGGCGCGGTGACAGCAGGTGCGCTCCGGGGCCGGTGCCCGGCGGCCTCAGCGCGCCGGCGCCGAGGCCCCCGCGCCCGGGGCGTCGGGGCCCGCGAGGTATGCGTAGGCCCCGACGCCCAGCGTGAGCAGCCCGGCCAGGACGATCGCGGCGAGCTCACGGGCCCCCACGCGCGCGGTCGGGCGGTGCCCCCGGTGGGCGCCCTGCCGCGCTCCGTCCTCCGGGACGTCGTCGAACTCGTCGTGCGGGTGCTGCGTCACCGCACGTCCCCCCGTTGCCGCCGCAACCGGGCCACGAGCATCGGGGCGTGCTCGAGGGCGGCGCGGGTGTCGATGAGGACGTTGAGCCGCTGGTAGTAGAGGGTGGGCGAGAGTCCCAGCCGCCTGCGGATCTCCATCTCCTTGGCCCCCTGGTACTTCCACTGCAGAGCCTCGATCGCGAGGATCTCGCGATCGCTCTCGCCGAGTCCGTCCGGGGCCGGATCCCCGGCGGAGTCGGTGTCCCCGGACTCCTCCCCCGGGGCCGGGTCGCCGCCGCCCGGGACCTCCTCCGCGGGGTCCCGGCCCGCCGCGGCCCCGTCGACGCTCTCATCGCGGGGGGAGGCAGCCTCCCCGGTCACCGCGAACCGGCCCGCGGCCGGACGGTCACGCTGGTCACCTGGGCGTCCTCACCCGCGTCCACCACGGCACGCACGGCCGCCGCCACAGAACCGGGGCGGATGAAGCTCTCGGGCCGGTACTCGTTGCCCCGGCTCTCCTGGATCCGCCGTTGCATCCGGGTGTCGACCGGACCGGGATGCACCGAGCTCACCACGATCCCGTCGCCCTCGACCTCCTGGCGCAGGGAGTCGGCGAGCGCGCGCAGTGCGAACTTTGAGGCGGCGTAGACGGTGTCCCCGCCGCGCGCCGTGAAACCGGAGCCGGAGTTCAGGAACACGACGGTGCCCCGAGCGGCCCGCAGGGCAGGCAGCAGGAGGCGGGTGAGTTCCGCGGGTGCGACGACGTTGAGCTCGAGCCGGCTGCGCCACTGCTCGACCGTGGCGTCCTCGACCGTGCTGGGCCCGGCGAGTGCCGCGGAGTGCACCAGGACGTCCACCCGCTCGAGGTCCTGGACCAGGGCCGGGAGCGACGGGAAATCGGTGAGGTCCGCGGCGCGGGCGGTGACGTGCGGCAGTGCGTCCAGCTCGGCCAGCAGTTCGACGTCCCTGCCGAGGGCCAGCACCTCATGGTCCCGGCTGAGGTCCACGACGCACGCGTGCCCGATTCCACCGGTGGCTCCCGTGACGACGGCCAGAGGTCGGGTCGCGGTGCTGGATGCGCTCATGCACCCACTCTAACCAGAGCTCTCCGGCTCCGTCCCACCGCGGCCCGGACCCACCGCGGTCCCTGCCCGGAGCATCCTCTCCGGGCGCGGAGGGGTCCGCGTCGGCGCCGTCCGTACGGGATTCCTCCGCGCCCGTCCGCCTAGAGTGGTGGCACGCCCGCACCGACCCGAGGAGCACCGTGAGCGAGCCGCAGCCGCTGAACGAGATCATGGCCACCGACTGGGCCGACGCCCTGGCTCCCGTGGAGCCGCAGATCCGGCGGATGGGGCAGTTCCTCCGCGAGGAGCACGCCGACGGGCACCGCACCTTCCCCGAGGGCACCTCGGTCTTCCGGGCGTTCCAGGAGCCGCTCGAACAGGTCGAGGTCCTGATCGTGGGACAGGACCCGTACCCCACGCCCGGCCACGCCATGGGCCTGGCATTCTCCGTGCAACCGCACGTGCGACCCCTGCCGCGGTCCCTGCAGAACGTCTACCGCGAGCTGCGGGACGACCTCGGTGTCGAACCGCCCGAGCACGGGGACCTCTCGGCGTGGTCCAGGAACGGCGTCATGCTGCTCAACAGGGTCCTGACGGTGCGTGAGGGGACGCCGGCCTCCCACCGTGGCAAGGGGTGGGAGACGGTCACGGAGCGCGCCATCCGGGTGCTCGCCGAACGCGGCCGCCCCCTCGTGGCGATCCTGTGGGGCCGCGACGCCCGGAACACGGCCGCGTGGCTGGACGGCTTCCCCACCGTGGAGTCAGCCCATCCGTCACCCCTCTCCGCGTCCCGCGGTTTCTTCGGTTCGCGCCCGTTCTCCCGCACGAACGAGCTGCTGGCGCGTCAGGGCGCCGATCCCGTCGACTGGACCCTCTGAGGCCGGACGCGCTCCGTTATGGTGGCGCCATGACGTCGACGCCCCCGAACCCTCCCGCTCGGCCCCGCAGGCCTCAGCTGAACCTGACGGTGCGCTCCAGCCACGAGCTGTCCCCCTCCATGGTGCGGGTGGTCCTGGGCATCGACGAACCCGAACGCTACGAGGACATCGCCCCGCCGGAGAAGTACGTCAAGCTCGTCTTCCTGGACCCCTCCGTGGAGGGCCCGCTTCGCGCGCGCGGTGAGACCCCCGACTACTGGGAACTCAAGGAGACCCTGCCGGGCGCCCAGCAACCGGTGACCCGGCACCTGACGATCCGCCGGTGGGTGCCCGAACGGCACGAGCTGTGGATGGATTTCGTCGTGCACGGGGACGAGGGGTTCGCGGGCCCCTGGGCGGCTCGCGCCGAGCCGGGCGACCGGATCATCGCCCTCGGCCCCGGCGGCAAGTGGTCCCCCGACCCGGATGCCGGCTGGACCCTGATCGCCGCCGACGACGCCGCGATCCCGGCGGCGCTCGCCGTCCTCGAGGCCCTGCCCGCGAACGCGTGCGGTGAGGTGGTGCTCGAGGTCGACTCCCCCCGTGACGTGCTGGACGTCCCCGCCCCGGCAGGCATGGCTGTGCACTGGGTGTTCCGACAGGACGCCGACGACGACGTCCCCGCTCTGGTGCGGGCCGTGGGCGAGGCCGGCTGGCCGGAAGCAACCGAGGACGTGCAGGTCTTCGCGCACGGAGAACGGGAAGCCATGAAGGCTCTGCGCCGGGAACTCTTCACCAGGCGGGGCCTGGAGCGGTCGCAGGCCTCGCTGTCCGGATACTGGGCGCGGGGTCGCACCGAGGACGCGTTCCAGGCCGAGAAGAAGCTGCCGATCGGCCAGATCCTCTGACCCGGAACCACGGGCGGCGGTCGTCCGGGCTGCGGTGAGGAGGAACCGGTCACGCGTGTCCTGCGTCACGTCTTAGGGTGTCGGAGCCGGTGGGGATGATGGAGCATGACCACCACCGCTGATGCGCCGCGGGAGCCGGAGGAGCCCTTGTCGGGGGATC